>DAWBVG010000122.1:0-2674 GCA_052279865.1 Muribaculaceae bacterium | reverse complement strand
CTCGGAGATGTGTATAAGAGACTGGTACATATCCTTTCTATCGGTGAGAATTTCAATTCTCCATTGATAGAGACGAGAGATGTGAAGCGTGCCGGTATCGTTGTCTACGGATCTGACGATGGTCTCTGCGGTGCATACAACATCAATATCTTCAAGGGTCTCTTGATAGAAATCGACCGTCTGAAACAGGCATACGGCAATGATCTCTACGTAGAGGTTTATCCTGTGGGCAAAAAGATGACAAAGGCTGTGCGTCATCTTGAGAATGGACAGCTCGGGGTAAAAGTTCCCGAAGGTGTGGATTCCAAGATGCAAGGGGAGGTCGTGACTGAATTCACGAAAACACTCCGCGATGCATTCCTTAACGGCGATCTTGATCTGGTTGAGACCGTATATATGGGCTTCCAGTCGATGAGCCGTCAGAAACTTGCTACAGAGCAACTCTTTCCCGTGACAGAAAAGATGTTGACAGAGGAGTCTGCCGGAGAAGATGACAACAAACTCTACATCTTCGAACCGGACGCCAACAGCATATTCAACGAAGTGTTGCCAATGTTCGTAATGTCTACGATGCAGGAAATCACCGTGCAGAACAGGGCTTCCGAGCAGGCAGCCCGCGTGATGGCGATGCAGAGTGCAAACGACAATGCGAAAAAGCTCTTTGACGAACTTCAGCTTGAATATAACAAGCTTCGTCAGCAGAGCATCACCACCGAACTTCTTGATATCCTCGGAGGACAGGTGGAAAGATAACCGATTCAGAAAAGATATTAAATTAATCTCATAAAAAAGAACCAACCTAAAAGCTACATGGGCAGTATAAAAGAATATTTCACGTCAGTGGGGCAGGGGGTAAAGAGTCTGCTTGTGGGAATGGGCGTTACCGGAAAAGAGTTAGTGACACCCAAGATCACGGAGCAGTATCCGGAAAACAGGAAAACTTTGCAGATCGCTGATCGTTTCCGTGCGGAGCTTACCCTAAAATATGATGCCGAAGGGCGTCACCGCTGCATTGCCTGCGGAATCTGCCAGATGAATTGTCCGAACGGCACAATAAATCTGACCACTAAGATGGTGGAGCTTCCCGATGGCAAGAAGAAGCGTAAACTTGACAAATACATGTATGACCTGGGCAGCTGCACATTCTGCATGCTTTGTGTCACTTCATGTCCGCAAGATGCATTGGAATTCTCCAATGACTTCGAGCAGGCTGTTTTCACTCGCGATGCGCTCGTGAAGCAGCTTAATTATCGTCCCGAACCGGCAGATCCGGCTCCCGCTCCCAAACCAGCGCCGGCAGCAGCTCCCAAGCCAGCCGCACCTGCGGCAGAAGCTCCCAAACCGGCAGCTCCCGCAGCCAACCCGGCAGAATCGGAGACAAAACAGTAAGGTTTACGATTATAACCAAAGAATAAAAAATTTCACAATAAATGGATTCAGTAGCAAATATAATTTTGTATTTCGTGGTGGCTATATGTATCGCTGTCTTTTCAGTGATGGCTGTCACGTCGCGCAGAATACTCCGGGCTGCCACCTATCTGCTGTTCGTTCTGATCAGCACAGCGGTGATCTATTTCCAGCTTGGCTACCAGTTCCTGGGAGCCGTGCAGATAGCAGTCTATGCCGGGGGCATCATGGTGCTGTTTGTGTTTGCGATTCTTCTTACACGCAAACCGGGCGACATGGCTGCTCCGCTGGAGTCGCATCGCCGCGCACTGGGAATTACAATTTCCTTGGCAGGGTGTGTGCTTCTGCTGCTTGCTCTCTTCTACATGCCTCTGCTTCACGGAGCCTCTCTGATGGAGGTGATCAACGCAGGAAACCAGATAACGATGCATGACATCGGACGCGCCTTTACAGGCACCGACCGATTCCAGTATCTGCTTCCTTTCGAGGCTATCAGTGTTTTATTACTTGCATGTATCATTGGCGGCGTAGTTGTTGCCCGTAAAAGATAAACAGATATGGATTTAAGCATGTTATGGTATCTTGTGCCGAGCGTCATAATGTTTGCCGCAGGTGTTTACGGGTTCGTAACCCGCAAGAATATGATCGCGCTGCTGATTTCATTGGAGCTTATGCTCAATTCAGCCGACCTCAATTTCGTGGTCTTCAACCGCTATCTCTTCCCCGGCTCAATGGAGGGAATGGTGTTTACACTGTTTGCAATCGCAATCGCTGCGGCAGAGACAGCAATCGCAATCGCGATTATCGTGAATATCTATCGTGCCGTGGGCAACACGGATATCAATAGTGTCAAAAAAATGAAATACTAAGATATGGACATTACACTTCCAATTCTGATTCTGGCTCTGCCGTTCACGATGTTCCTTATCTTGGGAATCGGCGGTGTCAAGATGTCGCGCAAACTTGCCGGCTCATTGGGTATTTGTGCGAACGGCGTATTACTCGCCATGGCTTATACAGTTGCGTTCACTTATTTCTTCAGTGGCAATCCTGAATTCATTGTAGATGGCATTCGCCAGCAGGTGCAGCTCTACGATGTGACATGGCTTGCTTTCACTGAGCGTCTTGTTGTGAATATCGGTTTCCTCCTGGATCCGATCAGTGCTATGATGCTTATTGTGATCACAACGATTTCGTTTATGGTTCACCTCTACAGCTGGGGCTATATGGAGCATGAGCCGGGATTCCAGCGTTACTACGCCTTCCT
>DAWBVG010000121.1:0-4072 GCA_052279865.1 Muribaculaceae bacterium | reverse complement strand
GAGATACTGTTACCAATATTTCCACCGAACACTACTGTATCGAGATAATCCGGAAGCGTGCGGTCGTCCTGATTATTTACAAGATATCCGGCGAGAAGCGCCATTCCCCAGGCACCGCCTTCTCCTGCAGTTTCCATAACGGAGATAGGAGAATTAAGAGCAGCTGCAAGTATTCGTTGTCCCACGCCTTTCGTCTTAAACAAACCACCGTGGCCTGTTATTCTGTCAACTTTTATCTTCTCTTCATTGAAAAGGACATCGTTACCTATTTTCAAAACGCTGACAGCACCGAAAAGATGCGACCTAACGAAATTGGCAAGATTGAACCGGTCTGTAACCGACCTTACAAAAAGAGGCCTACCCTCTTCAAGCCGGGTTACAGGCTCTCCGGAAAAATAATTGTAAGATATGAGTCCTCCACAATCCGCATCTCCTGTCAGTGCATGGTTGTAAAGCTTACCATAAAGCTCATTCATGTCAACTGTCATCCCCATCATCTCCTGGAATTCACGGAATATTCCTACCCATGCATTTAGATCTGATGTGCAGTTGTTACAATGAACCATGGCAACCAGCGATCCGTCAGGAGTCGTTACCATATCAATCATCTCATAGGGCTTGGAGAGCTCTTTCTCGACAACGATCATGGAGAAGGAAGATGTTCCCGCCGAGACATTCCCGGTGCGCTGTTTCACCGCGTTTGTTGCCACCATACCTGTTCCGGCATCCCCCTCAGGCGGACATACCGGCACTCCGGCTTTTAGATTTCCGGATATGTCGAGTCTCTGAGCGCCCTCCTCTGTAAGCCTACCAGCCTCTTCTCCTGCAAGCAGACATTTCGGAAGAATCTCCGCAAGTTTCCAAGGAAACGAATACGAAGCCACGAGATCGTCAAACTGGTGAATCATCCTTTCCGAATAATTTTTGGTTTCAGGATCCACCGGAAGCATACCTGACGCATCGCCAATGCCAAGAACCTTTTCCCCTGTCAATTGCCAGTGAATGTATCCTGCAAGGGTGGTAAGGAAATCAAAAACCGCCACATGATCATCTCCGTTCAGAATCGCCTGGTATAAATGAGAAATACTCCAACGCAAAGGAATATTATAATTGAAAAGTTCTGACAGTTTTGCGGCAGCCGCTCCTGTATTGGTATTTCTCCATGTGCGGAAAGGAACAAGGATTTTGCCATTCTTATCAAACGGCATGTAGCCATGCATCATCGCGCTGACTCCTATCGCCGCAAGATTCTCAATCTCTACATCATATTTTTCAAGGACATTGGCTCGAAGATCACGATAGCAGTCTTGAACACCAAACCAGATAGCATCAATGCTATAAGTCCAGAGATTGTCAACCAACTGATTCTCCCATTCATGCGAGCCCTGAGCAATCGGACGATTATCCTCATCTATGAGGACAGCCTTTATTCTGGTTGAGCCGAGCTCGATTCCGAGTACGGCTTTACCAGAACGAATAGTTTCTTTTGCATCCATTGTATATATGATTAGCAAAGAGACTTGTTAAGCATATAATAAACCTCATTCCAACGAAGTGAGTTCTTGAACTCAGGAATAGTGGTGTTCTTGTCTATCACAGCCATCTCTATGCCTGCAATTTCTGCGTAATCTTCCCAATATTCCTGAGAAAGATTATATGAGAAGCAAGAGTGGTGTGTGCCACCTGCAAGAATCCAAGCTCCTGCACCCGTCTCGAAATCAGGCATAGGTTTCCATAAAGCAGATGCTACCGGAAGATTGGGCATCGGTTTAGACTTCACGCATTCAACATCGTTTACAATGAGACGGAAACGATTGCCGAGATCCACAACTGTAGCTGTGCATCCATTTCCTGGACGAGATGTAAACACAAGACGCGCTGTCTGAGCCTTGCGTATACCGATACCTAAGAAATGCACCTCCAGGCGGGGTTTCTCTTCAGCAATGAGGGGACAAACCTCAAGCATATGAGCCTGAAGAATCGTGCTGTCCTTACCATTGAAGTTAAGAGTGTAATCTTCAAGGAAAGAACAAGCCTGACCCTCCGACATTACCCAAACTGAACGATAAAGTGCAGCTGATTTCCAGTCGCCTTCTGCGCCAAAGCCATAGCCTTCCGCCATGAGGCGTTGAGATGCCAGACCCGGAATCTGATCAAATCCTACGAATTTAGGATCATTGATGTCGTCTGTGCCGAGATCATCAAAATTAGTAGTGAATCCCTTAGCACCTTTAGCTTTAAGGATAGCTCTGAGTGTAAGCTCGGCATGAGCGGCATTCCATACTGATTTGTATTCATCGGATGCCGGAATCTCCATCTCATGTTTATGCTCGTAAAGTCTGAAATACTCATTAACGAGTCGACGGATATCATCTTCCTTCACTTTCTTGTGATACTCCATGAGTTCACTTACAGGACAATAATCCACATGATAGCCTAAGCGCTGTTCTGCCTCAACCTTGTCACCATCAGTAACCGCAACATTGTTCATCTGATCACCGAAGCGGATGATGAGCATATCCTGTGCGTCAGCCCAAGCTACAGCAACTCTTTCCCAAACTGCTATTTTCTTGAGCACTTCCTTATCTGTCCAATGACCAACAACAACTTTCCTGCGTATACGCATACGTGTGCAGATATGACCGAACTCACGATCACCATGTGCACTCTGATTGAGGTTCATGAAATCCATGTCAATCTCATTCCATGGAATTTCGGCATTATATTGGGTATGGAAATGGAGAAGCGGTTTTTTAAGCTGCTGCAGTCCATGTATCCACATTTTCGCCGGAGAGAAAGTATGCATCCATGTGATCACACCTGCACATTTCGGATCATTATTGGCAGCTTTCATAATCTCGCTTACCTCACGCGAAGAATTTGCCGTGCCCTTATAAACAACCTTAACAGGAAGAACTCCAGACTTATTGAGTCCCTCAACCATTTCTTTTGAATGTGAGTCAACCTTTACTACTGCATCACCTCCATATAGAAGTTGAGCACCTGTTACCCACCATATTTCATATTGATCAAAAATTTCCATGATATTCAGTTTTTATGTTAGTGTAATGTTTGTTATTTTTTCGTTTGGCCATAATAAGCATTCGGACCGTGCTTGCGGGAAAAATGCTTCTCAATCAGAAGTGGATTCATCGTAAGCGAGGGATTCACGGTGTATGCAATGCTTGCCATTTTTGCAACCTGTTCCAAAACGACCGCATTATGCACTGCATCTGCCGGAGATGTGCCCCATGCGAAAGGTCCATGATTCTTCACAAGAACTCCTGGGGTGTGAACCGGATTCAGGCTCTTGAATCTATCCACAATTACATTCCCCGTTTCAAGTTCATAATCACCTTTGACTTCAGCCTCTGTCATATCTCGTGTGCAAGGCACGGCATCGTGAAAATAATCAGCATGTGTTGTTCCGATATTCGGAAGATCTACACCTGCCTGAGCCCACGCCGTCGCATAGGTTGAATGAGTATGAACCACTCCACCGATTTCCGGAAAAGCACGATAGAGTGCAAGATGAGTGGGAGTATCAGAGGAAGGACGCAGCGAACCTTCAACTACGTTTCCCGTGTTGATATCCACTACAACCATATCATCGGCTTTCATCTCGTCATAGCTGACGCCACTCGGCTTGATCACAACAAGACCGCTTTCCCGGTCTATTCCCGATACATTTCCCCATGTAAAAATCACGAGTCCATGTTTAACAAGATCAAGATTAGCTTTGAAAACCTTTTCTTTCAATTCTTCAAGCATAAGGAGGATGAATAATAAATTTATATTTTGAAATTAACTGCTGCGATTTCATCACTCTGATATTCATATAAGCGTGCCCCTCGGCGTGAATTCTCTTTGTCTACCATATCGGTCGGTACTATACAGCTATTCTCCAAAGCACGGCGACGGAAATTGCGCTTATCAATCTTTATACCCAGCAAAGTCTCATACAACTGCTGAAGTTGAGTGAGTGTGAAACGCTGTGGCAGAAGTTCAAAGGCAATAGGTTCAGTTCGGAACTTATTCTGAATCTTGCGAATTGCCTTCTTTATCATAGAAT
>DAWBVG010000120.1:0-5871 GCA_052279865.1 Muribaculaceae bacterium | reverse complement strand
TATCTCACCGTAGCAGGCATCCCCCTAAAAATAAAGTAGTCCTCCCCTATCCCTCCTTTCCCATCCTCATAAATCCCCATAAATCCCCATTCCGCCCCATTTAACCCCATTTAACCCCATAAATATGAAAAATTTCGCTATCATCTCCCCCTCAAAAGAGATTGAAAAAGACCTCCTCACAAAAATTGATTTCCTCACCAAGCCCAAAGGCTCCCTCGGCAAACTTGAAAAGCTCGCTGCCCGCATCGGATTAATTCAGCAGACTCTGAGTCCGAAATTGTCGAAACCTCACAACATCCTTTTTGCTGCCGATCATGGAATCATCGAAGAAGGTGTGACAGTATCACCCAAGGAAGTGACATGGCAACAGCTTTCCCATTTCTCCCACGGAGGAGCGGGGATCAATTTCCTTTGCAATCAGCACGGCTTCAAACTCGTATTAGTTGATGCTGGCGTTGACTACGATATTCCTGAGGGAAGAGGTATCATCGACTGCAAGATACGAAAATCGACACGTAACTATCTTCATGAACCGGCGATGACTCCAGAGGAATGCGATCTTGCGATAGAACGCGGAGCCGGAGTCGTAGACAAAGTATATGCAGACGGTTGCAATGTCGTAAGTTTTGGAGAAATGGGCAGTGGCAACACCTCTTCCTCCTCAATGTGGATGCACGCATTCACAGGCATTCCCTTGGCAGATTGCATCGGAGCAGGTGCCGGACTTGACAAACCGGGCATCAGCCATAAACTGGATGTGCTCACACGTGCTTGGGAAAATTATTCCGGTGACGGCTCCCCCGAAAGCTACATTGCCTGGTTCGGAGGTTATGAGATGGTAATGGCAGTTGGCGGTATGCTCCGTGCCGCAGAATTAGGAATGATAATAATTGTTGACGGCTTTATAATGACTGCGTGCATACTTGCCGCCTCCAAACTTAATCCTGCTGTGCTTGATTATGCGATCTTCGGACATCAGGGAGATGAGTCAGGACACAAGCTTATGCTCCAGGCATTGAATGCCGATCCGATTCTCCACCTCGACCTTCGTCTCGGCGAAGGGAGCGGCGCCGTATGCGCCTACCCCATCATCGACTCCGCCGTCCGCATGATCAACGAAATGGACAACTTCCAGTCGGTCGGCGTCACCAAATACTTCTAAATATAACGTGAAATGAAATTCTTATTGACATCCTTGACTTTGCTGGCGGCTACGGGAGTGGCTGCCGTTGCAACAACCCCCGCAACAGCTGCGGAGAAGAATACGAAACCCCACCTCACGACTACGTGGGGTGAACAGGTAACTGCAGATAACGTGTGGAAGCAATATCCAAGACTTTCCATGACCCGCAACGATTGGCAGAACCTGAATGGAGAATGGGATTATGCAATCCGTCCCAGGGGAGAGGCTGCTCCTAAAAAATATGACGGTAAGATACTTGTGCCGTTCCCTGTGGAATCTCAACTTTCTGGAGTGGAGAAAACTGTGGGAGACAAGAACGAGCTGTGGTATCGCAAAAGCTTCACAGTGCCTTCTTCCTGGACTAAAGAGGATGTGAATCTCAATTTCGGAGGCGTCGATTGGAAAGCTGACGTATGGGTGAATGATGTTTACGTTGGAGGTCATGAGGGCGCTTACTCTCCTTTCTCTCTTGAAATCTCCGACGCTCTTAAGACTGGTGAGAATGTGGTAACTGTCAGAGTTTATGATCCAACCGACAAGGGCACTCAGCCGAGAGGCAAACAGGTGTCGGAGCCTAAAGGAATATGGTACACACCTGTAACCGGGATATGGCAGACTGTATGGCTCGAGCCTGTGCCGGAAACCAATATCCAAAAACTTAAGATAACACCTGATGTTGATGGTAACAGACTTATCGTTTCCGGCTCAACCTCTTCCGACGGCATACTTCTTGTGGAAATCTTCGATAAAGGGAAGAAAGTGGCTGAAGCCCGCGGAATCGCGAATCAACCGGTTGAGGTGATGATGCCCGAGAACGTTAAATTATGGTCTACTGAAAATCCATTCATCTATGATCTTAAGGTGAGTCTTTTGAAAGATGGTAAAGTTCTGGATTCCGTAGGCTCATACGCCGCCATGCGAAAAATCGGAATGAAACGCGACAAAGAGGGTGTAATCAGATTCACGCTCAACGATCAACCTATCTTCCACTTCGGACCATTGGATCAAGGATGGTGGCCCGACGGTCTGTACACTCCACCTTCGTATGACGCTATGGTATATGACATAGGCAAGACCAAGGATTTAGGATTCAATATGATCCGCAAGCATATCAAAGTTGAGCCGGAATTATGGTATGAATATTGCGACCGCAATGGAATACTTGTTTGGCAGGATATGCCGAGCGGAGACAAGAACACAAAATGGGAAAACCATAATTATTACAAGAGCAAAGAATTCAAACGTTCCGAAGAAAGCGAAAGGGAATATCGCAAGGAATGGCAAGAGATAATGACGAATCTTCACAACCATCCCTCAATTGTTGTGTGGGTACCTTTCAATGAAGGCTGGGGACAATACGACACAAAGAATATTGCCAAATGGACAAAAGAGATGGATCCTTCGCGTCTTGTGAATCCTGCAAGCGGCGGTAATTTCTTCTATGATTGCGGAGACATCCTCGACGTTCATAATTACCCGCAACCGCGCATTTATCTCCTTAGCGATGACAAGGCAAACGTTATCGGAGAATACGGTGGTATTGGTTATGCGGCGGAAGGTCATCTCTGGAAACCGGACCGCAACTGGGGTTACATCCAGTTTAAATCTCCGAAAGAAGTAACCGATAAGTATATCGAATATATTGATATCCTCGGCAATCTCGCAAAAATCGCCTATACCGGAGCGGTATATACTCAGACCACTGATGTTGAGGTCGAAGTAAACGGTTTGCTTACCTACGACCGTAAACTGATAAAAGTTGACGAAGATCGTATTCGCAAAGCGAATAAAAAACTGATCAACGATTTTTCAGGCAAAAACATTGATTTGAAATAAAATTGATTTGAGATGAAAAAACTCTTTGCGGCGATTGGATTCTTCACGAGGATTCCCGTGTGGAGAATTACGGAGATACCTGCGGAAAATTATAAACGGGTTGTGGATCTATGGTCTGTGGCAGGATGGATCACGGGGGGAATAACGGCATTGGTCCTATGGGGAGCACTTCAGGTGCTCCCTCCTTTCGCAGCCGTTGTCACCGCATTTGCTGCTCGACTGCTGCTCACCGGTGGTTTACATGAGGATGGTCTCGCCGACTTCATCGACGGCACAGGGGGAGGCACTTCCCGCGAACGGATTCTTGAGATAATGAAGGATTCCCGCATTGGCTCATACGGTGTTCTCGGGTTGATTTTCTATTTTCTGATGCTTGTTTCCTGCGTGGCATCCCTCCCGACAGAGATTGCGCCCCTTATAGTTTTTGCAGCTGATCCCTGGAGCAAATTCTGCGGGTCATTCCTTATCAACACTCTTCCTTACGCACGCAAACAGGAAGAAGCTAAAAACAAGCTCATCTACGATCGCATGTCTCTATCAGCGTTTGCCATATGCTTCATAGCAGGAGTACTACCTTCTATGTTTCTACCTATCCCCTACTGGTTTGCGTTACCGCTGCCTTTGCTCATAGCCGCATTGATGATTCTTTATCTGCGTTATAAAATAAAAGGCTACACAGGCGACTGCTGCGGCGCAACAGCGCTTCTCTGTGAACTCTCCTTCTATTTCTCAGCCGCTATCATCACTCAAACAATGATAAAATAAGCTATCAGGTTATGAAAATAACTTTTATCCGACATACTGCCGTCGATGTTGAGCCCGGTGTATGCTATGGTCGCACCGATGTGTCTTTAAAACCAACATTTCCCGAAGAAGCCGCGAAAGTCAGCGAATCTATTCGTGCTGCAATAAAATCAAACCGCAAGCCGTTTGACGCAGTATATCGCAGTCCGTTGAGCCGTTGCCGGCTGTTGGCTGAAGCTTGCGGCTATGATGAAGCCATTCCAGATGACCGACTTTTAGAGATGAATTTCGGTGAATGGGAAATGCAACGCTATGATGACATAAAAGACCCGAGATTACAGGAATGGTTTGACGACTGGCTGCACGTCACGCCTCCAGGCGGTGAATCCTTTCACGACCAGCATCTGCGTGTCAGATCTTTCCTTGAAGACATGAAAAAATCCGGCAAAGAGAACATCCTTGTCTTCACCCATGCCGGAATCATGATGAATGCCATGCTTATCCTTAATCTCGTACCGCTCGACCGCCTCTTCTCCTCTCAACCCTCCTACGGCGACCTCCTCGAACTCACAATCTAAAATTAAGATTTCAATATTTTAATAAACAAAATAAGCGTTCCGGTTTTAATCGCAAAACGGAACGCTTATTTATTATGTTTATTATGAATTTATTTATATTGTTAGGCTGAGGGTTTATTTGTATTTAGCCCATTTTATCAGCTCCTTTATGTTCGGTTTCTTGCCGTACATGAAGATACCGATCCTGTAGATCTTCGCACTGAGCCATATCATAAAGAGCACAGATAAAAGAAGGACAACAGCTGAAACTACAAGCTCCCAACCCGGCACACCGAATGGCATACGTGCCATCATAACCATTGGAGAGGTAAACGGTATCATTGATGACCAGAATGCCAACTGAGATGTCGGATCATTCACGACTGTGATAGCCAGAAGAAGACCGATAATAATAGGCATAGTTGCAAATGATGTGAGCTGACTTGCATCCTGGATGTTGTCGACAGAACTTCCAATCGCAGCATAGATGGAGGAATAGAAAAGATAACCACCAATCAGGAAGAGGGTCATGCATCCAAACAGCTTCATAATGTAAGCCGGATTACCGATCCCAAGAATAAGAGAAAGCGTGTCGGCATCCATATTGGAAGCGTAACTCAAAATAGCAGGCAATCCCCACATGGTGAAAGCGAGTAACAGGAAAGCCCATATCGCAATTTGAGTCAACGCTACGAATCCGATACCGAGAATCTTGCCCATCATCAGAGTAAACGGCTTTACGGAAGATACCACTACTTCGAGAACACGATTGGCTTTCTCTTCTATGATTGAGGTCATCACCATCTGACCGTACATGAGAATAAACATATACAGAACCATCATCATCACCATGCCGATAAGATACGAAGCCATTGAGGAAGTCTCTTTCTCCCCATCGTCACCCATAGTGAATGTCTGCATTCTCACATTCGCCTGCACCGCAGCAATTATCCGGTCAAGATCGGCAATATCATATTGCGCGAGTCTTTTCTGCTCTACAATGCGTGACAATTCTCCTGAAATCGACTGCTCTGTATTCATACTTACAGCCTCCCGTGTAAAGAGCGAAGCGTCTGTGTCATCATTGATCAGGTTTTCTCCAATCACGAGCACCCCGTCAAATTTATCATCAGCTTTAGCCTCCTCTACCGACATATCCACCGGTTGGAAAGAGAGCTCCCCTTCCGCAGGCAAACCCTGACCAATAATTCCGGCAGGATCCACCACGGCTATTGTTTTCTTCTCCGGTCCTGACCATATCGCAATTAAGGCAGGGAACACCATCATACCTATCATTATAATAGGCATGAGAACTGTTGTTATAATGAAACTCTTGCGGCGCACCCGCTCGAGATATTCTCTCTGTATAATTAAAGAAAGTTGCATTTTTATAAATTTTTGAAAACCGGCGGCTGAATTTCGGATGCAGACTCCGTAGAATTACGCACGGCATTAATGAATATATTGTTGATTGACGGAAGAAGAGGCTCAAAACCAAGAAGCTCGGTAGACTTGTTCGCCTTGTCTATGAGTTCGCGTCTTGCTCCCTTA
>DAWBVG010000119.1:0-7792 GCA_052279865.1 Muribaculaceae bacterium | reverse complement strand
TGATCGGAGCTACCGTGATGGTGGAGGGCACCAAAAGAGCCGCAGTTGTGGATATAGATGGTAAATTTACCATAGATGCTGATCCCGGGCAGACCCTGAAAGTGACATATGTAGGTATGATGGGTCAGAACATTAAAGTTCAGAAGGGTAAGACCACCTACGAGATTATTCTTCAAAGCGATGACCAGACTCTTGAACAGGTTGTGGTTGTCGGTTATGGAACGATGGAGAAGAAGCGTGTGACCTCTTCGATTACTTCGATTTCCGGTGACAATCTTATGACCGGTCTCGGAGGTTCGACTGTGGCAACGGCTCTTCAAGGTAAGGTTTCCGGTCTTACCATTGGTGGGTCATCTTCACCAAACTCCACCAATGACTATCAGCTTCGTGGAGTGTCTTCTGTGAAAGCCGGAAATTCACCGCTTGTGGTAATCGACGGAATCCCGGGTGGAGACCTCCGTGCTGTGAATCAGGAGGATATCGAATCAATAGACGTGCTTAAGGATGCTTCCGCAGGTGCGATCTATGGTACAAGAGCATCAGCCGGCGTTATTCTCGTAACAACAAAGAAGGCAAAAGAAGGAAAAGCTTCGATTACATATAATATGGAATTATCTGTTGAGAGCGCACGTAAACGTCTTGAAACGCTTAATTCGCAGGAATATATCGAACTGGGTCGCGGTTATGACTATGGTTATGACACAGATTGGTATCATCAGCTCACACGCGACAATCCTTTCTCACAGCGTCATTCGGTGACAATGACCGGCGGCACGAAAAATATTCAGCTTTACAGCTCTCTTTCGTACTCAGATCAGAAGGGTATAGTGATCGGTGACGGACGTAAAGATTACTCTGCACGACTCAACGGACGATACTCAATCTGGGATAACCGCCTTCAGATTGGTCTCAGAATGCAATATCGAGAGGCTCATCGTGATCAGAGGAACAGTGCCGGAGCATTCGAGCAGGCACTTGCCCTTAATCCAACAACACCTCTCTTTGATCCGCTTAATCCCAATCGTTATAATGTGAACCAGTATGGTATAGGTACTCTTTACAATCCGGTTGCAAATATCATGGATCAGGATTATAACGGAACTGACCAATGGTTTATGGGTGATGCGAATATCAAGTTTGAGATTCTTCCGGGATTCAATATCCAGGCTACTGCCGGTATTGACCGTCGTCAGTGGGTAAAGACTCTTTACTATAACCAGTATCACCGCTATAGCGTTGATTCAGGAAAACTCGGTCAGGGATCTCACAGCTACAGCAAGACGATGAATCTTTCATATGAGGCATTTGCATCATATACCAAGGATTTCCTTGATGACCATCATATTGATGCTGTTGCCGGATGGAGCTTTTTCGAAGAGAAAGGCACAGAGGCATTCAGCATGACTAACCGCAACTTCATTGTTGATGGTGTTGGCCCGTGGGATATGGGAGCCGGATCGGATCTTACCGACGGATATGCAGAGATGTCATCGAGCAAATCAGCACGTGAGAGACTTATGTCTTATTTCGGACGTGTGAACTATTCATATGATGACAAATACATAGCAACAGTAAGCTATCGTCGTGAGGGTAGTTCTAAATTCGGTAAGAATCATCGTTGGGGTGATTTCTGGTCGGTATCAGCCGGATGGCGTATCAATCGTGAAAGTTTCCTTCAGAATGTTGAATGGCTTAACGACCTCAAACTTCGTGTGGGGTACGGTGTGACCGGTAACAATAACTTCGGTTCGGGCTATACTGTAAGAAACTATGACCAGAGCGGCATGTTCCCTAATCCCGGTGGAGTGTGGGTTCCTGCTTATGGATCAGCGAGAAATATAAATCCCGATCTCAAATGGGAGGAGAAAAAAGAGCTTAACATCGGTCTTGACTTCTCATTCTTTGGCGGGCGTCTTTCAGGTAAATTCGACTGGTTCAACCGCAGGGTAGACGACATGCTTTTCTCTGTGACAGCTCCGGTGCCTCCTATGGTGCAGAAGACCATCATGAAGAATGTCGGAACGCTTGATAACAAAGGTTGGGAGTTTGAACTTACAGGAAGAATCTTCCAGCATGCTGACTTTGATTGGGATGCAACAGTGCGTTTCAGCCAGAGCAGCAGTAAGATTAAGAATCTCGGAGAGGCAGGTTCGCAGATCCTTTCGGATGCACTTCCAAGCTCCATGGGTTATACCCATAAGATCGTAAACGGACAGGAAATCGGAAAATTCTGGCTGTTCAAGTATGCCGGACTTGACGAGAATGGCAAGTGGTTGATATATGACAAGGATAACAATATCGTGCCGGCAGCCGGAAATACAACCGATGAGAACAAGCATTACGTAGGTAATGGTGTTCCTAAGCTTATTTTCTCGATGGATCATAATTTCCGTTATAAGAATTTCGATCTCGGCATCAGCTGCCGCTCTTGGATGAAATATGATGTATTCGATGAGACCGAACTTTATTATGGTCTTAAAGGACAACAGGGTATCAACGTGCTGAAATCGGCTTATGGCAAAAATGCTGCCATCAACGACAACCGAATCACCACCGATTACTTCCTGCAGGATGCATCCTTCTTCAAAATTGATGCAATCTCACTCGGATATACCCTTGATCTCTCAAAATGGCAGAAGTATATCAACAGCGCACGTTTCTATGTGACAGCGCGCGATGTGGCAACATTCACCAAATATAAAGGATACAATCCTGAGCAGAATGTCAACGGTCTTTTCCCCGGTCTTGCCGGTTTCCAGGATGTGCGCTCCATGTATCCGCAGACAATACGCTGGACCTTCGGTATGCAGCTCAAATTCTAACCCTTAATTTTTACGATTCAATACAATGAGACTGAATAAAATAAAATATATGGCGTTCGCGGCAATCGGCACTATGATGATGTCGTCTTGCGACCTTGACGAGAAATTCTACAGCGAGGTAACGCCCGATAATTTCTTCACCAGCCCGGAGAGCGTTTATGCCGTGCTCGCCAAACCGTTCGATCAGTGGCGCTACTACCACAATGAGAAGAACAACTGGGTCCTTGAAGAGCTGACAACCGATGAGATGGCTTGTCCCGCACGTGCCGGTGACTTCTATAACGGAGGCGAGTATCTGCGTTATCATTACCACACATGGAACACAGCCGACCGATTTATCGTCAACAACTTCAACCAGCTCAATTACGTTATAGCTCGTTCGCTTGAGGCTCGCGAAGACCTTGCCGGAGTTAATTATCCGGCAGTAGGTCTGACCGAGGAGGAGAAGGCGGATCATCTGAATCAGATTAATACCCTTCTTGCATATTGCTATATGCGCGGCTTGAGTTCTTACGGCGGTCTTCCTATCTACACCAGCAGTCAGGATAAACCCAAAGCACGTAACAGCCGCAAGGAGAACTTCGATTTTATCGAATCTGCGCTTTTGGATGCAATACCCAAGCTGAAACCACGCACTTCATTGACCGAGGCTCAGAACGGTTACATCACCCGCGGAACCGGTGCGATGCTTCTTGCTCAGCTTTATTTCAATGCTGAAGTTTATATTGGCGAAGATAAGTTTGCGGATGCCGAGAAGATACTTCAGGATATCTATGACGGCAAATATGGCAAATATGAGCTTGACAATACATGGAGCGGTCCTCATAATTTTGATAATGACCGCTCTCCCGAAGCAATGTGGTATGTTCCCTCACAGACAACCAAAAAGGAATTCGACGGTCTTTATAGATTTATGTTTATTGCAGATGCCAAAACATATTTCGACTGTAATGTCTTGAAGAATCCTTACAACGGATATCAGCTTGCTCCTTCATTGGAGAAAGAGGGTGTTGAGCTCGTTTCTAAGCTGGGCAGAACATATGCAAAGTTTCATGATCAGGATCTCCGTAAGAAACCATATGTATACAACGGCAATAAACAGTATGAAGGTATGTTCTGCGTAGGTCTGCAGAAAAACCCGCACACCGGTAAGGTTGCCAAGGGAACCAAACTCCAGAATGGAAAAGAGATGGTTATGGTTGACTACATCAACCGCACCGGCAACAAGAGCGACATGATGGAGGGAGACGAAAACTCCGGTATCCGTCTCGTTAAAATGCCAGTATCCAATTCAGCTGACAAGGATATTCTTTTTGATGCTGATTTCCCCGTGATACGTTTCACAGAGGTGGTGTATAACCTTGCCGAGTGTAAATTCCATCGTGGTGACAAGAAAGGAGCAGCAGAACTGATCAACAGTGTTCGCAAACGCAACTTCGAGGGAGGTGTTGATCCGGATCCTGTGACCGAATCAAATCTTGATCTCTATCGTCTGGCGGATGAGTATATGATAGAATTCCTTGGTGAAGGTCATCGTCGCACGGATCTTATCCGCTGGGGACTCTTCACAACGGAATCCTGGTGGGATCACACCCCGACAGACAACACAAAGAAAGTGTTCTGCATTCCATTGGAGGCAATACAGGGCAATCCTTTGCTTGAGCAGAACCCCGGTTACTAATAATGAATTAATGAATGCCTAATTGGTTAAGTAATAATATAATGACACTCAATAATATTTTCAAATATAATTTTCTTGCAGCAGGAATGTTGGCGTTTGCGCTGACATCCTGCTCCGAGAAGGAAGTTCCGGTAGCTCCTAATGGATTTGACCGTGATGATGTGACAATCACTCATCAGTTTGGCAAGAACCTTGCCGGAAGAGTTACTGTTGATGGCGTGCCTCGTGCAGGAGTTGTGGTTAGCGATGGCATAAATGTGGAGGTTACCGATGATAAAGGAGAATATCAGATGTACACAACTCGTCAACATGTGTTTGTGTCTGTTCCTGAAGATTGTGAAATTACTGTGCTCGACGGGATGCCACGGTTCTATAAAGTGCTTGATTTCTCTGTCGATGCCAAGATTCAGCGAGACTTCAATCTGAAATCTTCACCAAAGAAGACAGAATGGACCCTCATGGCAATTGCCGACCCACAGATCGGAAATGATAATGATGTAAATGATTTCAGCAACATTATTCTTCCTGATTTCAGCGATTATTCAAAGCCACAGGGTGAAAACACTTTTGGCATCACTCTCGGCGACATTGTATGGAACAAACCCGATCTTTTCTCAACTTATAAGACACTTATCGGTCGCACTTCAATACCTACGTTCTCAGTGATCGGTAATCATGATCATAACGAGAGTGTGAAGAATGATACTGAAAGTGATGCAGATTTCCGCAATGTTCTTGGTCCGACATATTATTCAGTTAATATCGGTGATTATCATATGGTTGTGCTCGACGATGTGCTTTACAGCGGTGCAACCGGCAGAAACGATTACGCCAATACCATCACTCAGGAACAGCTTGATTGGCTGGAAAAAGATTTGTCGTATGTTTCAAAGGAGAAAGGTCTTATTGTGGCGTTGCATATTCCCACAGCCCGTTGGAACAAGCTCAACAATCTGACAAACACGCAGGCTCTCTATGATCTTATCAAGGATTTTGACAATGTGCAGATAATTTCAGGTCATGCCCATAATCAATCCACTGTTGAGATTGCTCCGAATATGACTGAATATAATTTTGCTGCGGCGATGGGTGCATACTGGTATCCTCTTTGCAGCGACGGCACTCCTCGCGGATATGGCATGCTTAAATTCAATGGCAATAAACTCGTAGATGTTAAATATAAGTCTGCCGGGTATCCGGATGATTTCCAGATGAAGATATACGCTCCCAAGGATGCAGTGCTCTGTAAACCCGGCAACAACGCCGGCGATCCTTTCGACGAGATTCTCGTGAATGTTTTCTGCTGGTATCCAAAATGGACAGTCGAGATTCAGGAAGATGGCGGCGAATGGAAAACCCTCGGCAATGTGCAGGCTCAGGATCCGGATGTGCGTAAGAGTCTTGTGTATGATGAAGATGATAAGAAATGGTATATTCCTGCTAATCATGGTGGGGCACAGATTGCTACTACCAACCACATGTTCCTCTATAAGCCTTCGGCAACATGGAAGAGCGTTACTGTTCGTGCCACCGATCCTTTCGGGAATGTCTACACATCTTCTTTGAATAATGATTGATTTCATTGCAAAATAAAATTTAATTATTATATTTGCAAATCGAAACCTTACGAAGCATAAATGAAAAGATTTTCTAAGATAATAGCCTTGTCAGCTCTCCTTATCGGAGGGGGGCTGACAGCTTTTGCCTACCATCCCGAACATAATCCGATGGTATTTGGCAAGAATCGTCTTTCCATCATCACTCCGACACTTTTGCGTCTGGAATATGCCACTGATGAGAAATTTGTAGACGATCCCACTCTTTTTGCCTATGACCGCACATCGATGCTCGCTCCTGATAGTATCGACGTGAAGGATCTTGGCGACAATTGCTATGAGATCACCACCCCGGCATTGCGCATATGGTACAAAAATGACGGTTTTCCTTTCTCTACCTCCAATCTGAATGTGTTTTACACGCATAACGGCAAGGAGAAGAAATTTACCAATCGTTTCATAACCAAGAATAATCTTGGCGGTCCGGTTGAGACTCTGGATCGTGTAAAAGAGGAGATTCCTATGAACGACGGTATTCTAAGCAAGGATGGATGGTATATGATAGATGATGCAAGAAGTGATCTTCTTGTGAATGATTGGATACAGCCACGCGACACGCAAAAGCATATTCAGGATCAGTATTGTTTCATCTATGGCAATGATTTCAAAGCTGCTCTTGCGAGTCTTGGTGCCATATCGGGGAAAGTTCCCATGACCCGCAAGTATATCCATGGTGTGTGGTATTGCCGTTATTGGGACTATACCTCAGATGAATTCCTTGACATTATCGATGGTTATGACAAGAATGACTTTCCGATCGACAACATTGTCTTCGATATGGGATGGCATACTAACGATGCCAAGGTCGGCACCGGTCATAACGGACATCTCAATTGGAATGGCTACAGCTGGAATAAGGAATTGATTCCGGATCCTGCAGATCTTGTCAAGAAGCTCCACGAGAAAGGGGTGACCGTTTCTCTCAACGACCATCCGCATGACGGGATTCGTCCTCATGAAGATAATTATGCCGATTTTGCCAAAGCACTTGGTGTGAAAGACGGTGAGGTTCCCTTGTTTGACCTTTCTGATAAAAATTACATGCAGAAATTCTTCCAGTATGCACATAAACCATCGGAAGACATAGGCGTGGATTTCTGGTGGCTCGACTGGCAGCAGAATTATCTCTATCCATACGTTCATGGTCATAACTCAACATCGTTGCAGTGGATCAATGAGCTCTACTACCGCAATTCAATGCGCGAGGGAAAACGTGGAGCCGGTTACAGCCGTTGGGCAGGATGGGGTGACCACCGTCATCCGATTCAGTTCTCCGGTGATGCTCAGGCAAACTGGCCTATGCTTGCCTTTGAGGTGAAGTTGACTGCTTGTTCCGGTCAAGGTGGCTGCTACTATTGGGCTCATGATATCGGTGGATTCCGAGGTGAGCCGAATCCGGAGCTGACAACTCGCTGGACTCAGTTTGGCGCTCTTTCGGCAGCACTGCGTGTGCATTCCACCAAGGATAAGAAACTTGACCGCCGTCCCTGGATCAGTGGAGACAAGGAGACAAAGGCGATGCGTAAGATGTATCATTTCCGTTCGCAGCTGATGCCTTATATCTATAGCAATGTTTGGCATACACATAACACAATGGTACCTCTCAACCGCTCAATGTTCATTGATTTCGGCGACCAGAAAGAATCTTTCGATCAACCTCAGCAGTTTATGTT
>DAWBVG010000118.1:0-2671 GCA_052279865.1 Muribaculaceae bacterium | reverse complement strand
GGTTTTCCGACCGTTCGAACATGCCTACTGGAGTATATGCAATCGACATATATTGAATGAGCTTCCTGCCGACCAGCTTATCACGCCGACACGCGACGGATGGTTTTACGATGGAGGATGCTGGGAGCGTCTTCATTATCATACCTGGACCGTAGATGACTTTGTGGAGGCGAGGGATGAATGGAACGGGTGCTTTCAAGGAATCATGCAGTGTAATCTGGTGATTGAGGATTTGAGCCGTTTCACTCCGGAACAATTCGGATTCAGCGACACTGAATTCAATAATCTAACGGCACAATGCAGGATACTGCGTGCGTGGTTCTACATAAGATTGCTTGATGAGTTCCGAAACGTGCCTCTTGTCACAACCTATAGTGACCGTCCGAACAATCCACAGGTGGCACCTGAAGAGACTTTCAAATTTATAGAGAGTGAGCTTAAAGACAATCTTCACTTGCTTATAAAGAAAAACGGTCTTGGCACTAACTCTCAGATACAGGGACAATGGACACAGGCTGCCGCCGCGTCCTTGCTCGTGCGTCTTTACCTCAATGCTGAAGTATATACCGGTGAACCCCGATATGAGGATTGTGCGAAAGTGGCTCAGGATATCCTGGATAATAAATATGGCGATTATATGGTTGCCGATAGGTGGGATGCCGCCTTCGATTATGATAACGACAATTGCGATGAGGTGATTTTCGGTTTCTCAGGTGCGAAAGGATATTCACACTGGCATTATGATTACAATACATATGCCTGGACTGTTCCTGCCAATGCGGCATGGTTCCTGGATGACAACAAATCGGGCATTCATCATAACTGCAAATATGCGGCATCACCAAGTTATGATCTTGACGGCAATCTGTATGATTATGAACTTGGCATGCCTGTTCAGAATTATAGGAAATATCCCGGAGATGAGCGCATGAAGTTCTATACCAATACCGGCAACAGTCGTCGCGAGGGAATGTTCCTTTTCGGATATCTTGAATATAAAGATAATAATACGGGAGCAATTACACGTCTACGTGCTCCAGAGCTTCCTTATGATTTATATATACGTGATGCTGTCGGCAAATTCCAAGGTCTTGATCCTGATAAATGGCCCGGAGACAAAACCAGTACATTGCGTAACGGAGATCATAATTCGGGATGGCATTTCGTTAAATATCCCCTTTTGAGTGATGATGATCCGAATCAGGTTGAAAGCGATTATACTGAGATTCGTCTTCCGGAGATAATCTATTCGTTGGCTGAATGTAAGATGCGAGCTGGCGATAAGCCGGGAGCCGCGCGTCTTTTGAATTCCGTGAGACGTCGCAATTATCCTGCTGAAAACCTTGACAATGTGCTGTATGCTCCTGAAGGGAAAGCTCAGTTAGATGAGAATGAAATGTTGGCAGAATGGGGTAGAGAATTTTTTGCCGAAAGCCGCAGGAGAATAGATCTTGTTCGTTTCGGAAAGTTCAACACCGGACGCTGGTGGGACAAGACTCCTGATGCTGACAATCATACAGCAATATTCCCCATTGTCCGTTCGGTCTTGAATTCAAATGCTTTATTGAAACAGAATCCGGGATATGGCAGGTAACCGTATGGATTTAGAATCTCTGCCCTTAAAATGTTAGGGCAGAGATCTTAAACAACTTCTCATTACTTAAACAATAAAAACTTATGAAGTTAAAAAATATATTCTATTTACTATGGGTTCTCCTTTTATTGCCACTGTATAGCTGTGAGGGGGAGAAAGATCTGGTAATAATTCAAAACGATTTGCCAATAAAGACTTCTGTGCTTTATATGGTTGGTGATGCCACGCCAAAAGGGTGGGATATAAATTCTCCCACTCCCCTTGTGGTTTCGGAAGATGATGCACTTGTGTTTACATGGGAGGGTAATCTTAATGTAGGAGAAATGAAGCTCTGCATGACAACCGGCAGCTGGAACGATCCCTTCATACGACCTCTGACAGGAGGAACGGAAATTGGTAAGGAGCCGATCACTGATGCTCCTTTCAAGATGAATGCCGGAGATCCGGATGATAAATGGAACATAGTGGCAGCCGGTGTATACAACATTAAGTTCGACATGCGACATCGCACCATGAGTACTGTTTACCTTCGTGAGCCAGACGGTCCGGAAGTTACGCCTATTGAGACGGAAAATCTATATATTATTGGCGACGCCACACCCTCTTGGTGGAACATCAACAGTCCAACTCCTTGTGAAAAGATTTCAGACTTTATATTTGTTTATGAAGGAGGTTTGAATGAGGGTACGTTGCAGGCATTGCTGACTCCCGGCGACTGGGCTCCGGCTTTCATACTTCCGATTGATGCAGACAGCAAGATAAACAAATCCGGAAAAGATAAGGAGCTGTTCAACTATTCGATAAACCATACAAACATGTGGACGGTAGAGGATGCCGGGCGTTATCGTCTGACATTTGATCTCCAGAACTGGACAATCTCAGCTGAATATCTGGGTGGCTATGCCCCTGAAAAACTTTATATCGTTGGTTCTGCTACAGCAGGAGGCTGGAGTCTTGATAACGCTACGGAATTAGCTGCTGTTGATGGAATTGAAGGAGAATATACATGGACAGGCTATCTTTCCAAAGGAACATTCAAGGCTACAACAGTCAAGGATTTCGGTGCACCATTCTATC
>DAWBVG010000117.1:0-9627 GCA_052279865.1 Muribaculaceae bacterium | reverse complement strand
TTCTCTGCTTGCTTCGGTCAGGCATTCCTCTCACTCCATCCTACAAAATATGCAGAGGAGCTCGAGAAGAAAATGACAGCAAACGGTGCTAAGGCATATCTCGTGAACACCGGCTGGAACGGTACCGGCAAACGTATCTCAATTCCTGACACTCGTGGTATCATCGACGATATCCTCAACGGCGACATCGAGAAAGCACCTACAAAGGTACTTCCCTACTTCGATTTCGTCATCCCGACAGAGCTTCCCGGTGTTAACCCCGCTATCCTCGATCCGCGCGACACTTACGCAGATCCTAAAGAGTGGGATGAGAAAGCTAAGAAACTCGCTGAGATGTTTATCAACAACTTCAAGAAATTCGAGACCAACGCAGCCGGTAAGGCTCTCGTTGCAGCTGGTCCGAAGCTCTAATAAGCAACTTCACACTTTATATATTAAGAGACACTTCCCTGGAAGTGTCTCTTATTTTTTTGTCTGTTTATATTGAACCGCCACACTTTATTTGCCGTTTTATTACCAAAAGGTTGCGAATTTATGAAATTGCTTTGGAAAACACACATCGCCCTATCGGCGCTTTTTCTCACGTCTGTGCCGGTATTCTCTGAAGAAACCGCCATATTGCGCGATTCCCTTCCTCCGGCATGGGAATACACCTCACAATACAGCACCACACTACCCTCCGACGACCGCTGGTGGGAAGGTTTTGATGATCCCGTACTGACATCACTTATAAAACTTGGTGAAAGCAACTCCTTCGACCTCTCGATGGCTCTCCACCGCATTGAAATGGCTCGCCAGAACTGGGAGGTTGCAAAAGCGGCGTATTACCCAACGCTCGGGATATCCGCCGGATGGACAAAGGAGCAACAATCGGGAATGACATCCTCTATGTCAGGGAAGGCGATGGGACTTGATTATTTCTCTTTAGGACTGAATTTCTCTTGGGAGATAGATGTTTTCGGTCGCGTGCGCGAACAATCGAAAGAGAGCAAGGCAACCTACAATGCATCCAAAGCGGAATATTCGGCAGCAATGATATCACTCTGCTCCAATATCGCAACGGCATATTTCAACTACCGTCTCGCGCAGGGACGCGTGGACGTAGCTCAACGTCAGATAACATCTCAGGAACGCATCTCAAAAATCACGGATGCACGTCATGAGGCTGGACTGGCATCAAAACTCGATGTGGCACAATCATTGACAGTGCTCTATTCCACCCAGGCTTCCTTACCGGCTTTGATCAACATGCAGACCGCTGCTCTCAACAGCATAGCTCTCCTTGTGGGCTGTTATCCAGACAAGATAAAGGATGAGCTTGCTCCCTCGCGCGATCTGCCGAACGCGTTCCGCATGGTCAAGATAGGTGTTCCCGCCGACCTGATCCGTAGGCGTCCCGACATTCTGCAGGCAGAATATGAACTTGCCGGATATGCGGCAGCCGTCGGTATCGCTAAAAAAGATTTCCTCCCGACCTTGTCGCTCAATGGTTCCGTAGGAACTTCCGCACATAAGATAGATGATCTTTTCAGCAAGAACAGTTTCACGTATTCAATTGCACCGCAGCTGTCATGGACAATATTCGAAGGTCTCGCACGAAATCATCGCGTGGCTGCAGCCAAACAACAGATGCTTGCGGGGATAGACAACTACAACATCACTGTGATGAACGCTGTGATTGAAACAGAAAACGCGCTCTCAACCTACGACAGTTCTCTGCGACAGATCGCGCTCTACAGGAAAGTCCTGAAGGAAAGTGAAGAATCATTCACCTTAGCGGTCGACCGCTACAAGAAAGGCTTGTCTTCATTCACAGACGTGATGAATGCCCAGATAAGTATGCTTGATTATGAAAACACTCTTTTGGAGACCCGAGCTTCGGCGTTGACATCGCTTGTAAAGATCTATGCGGCTGTGGCAGGAGCGCCGGAATAATAATGTTTAATGTGTAATGTTTAATGTGTAATTAGTTCGGAAATGAGATATTTATATTTGTTTTTGGCGATGGCGCTGGTGATGGGCGGTTGCCATAAGAAAGAGAAAAGCGAGGGAGAGACGGTGCCGGAAGTGCAGGTGGCAAATCCTACTGTTGACTCCGTAACGTTGCATCGCACGTATCCGGGATATATTCGCGCACTGAACAGCGCGGACATCGTGGCACGTGTCAGCGGACAGTTGCTCACCCAGAATTACAAGGAGGGTGATTATGTCACCAAGGGACAGGTGCTTTTCACCATCGAACCTTCAAAATATCGCGATGCCGTGCAGCAGGCGCAGGCTGCCCTCAAGACTGCCGAAAGCCAGTATGCATACGCTTCGCGCCAATATGAGGCGATGGAAAAGGCGATCCAGGCAGATGCCGTATCGGAGATGGAAGTGCTACAGGCTGAAAGCAGCATGAACACTGCCAAGGCTTCAATACAGAATGCACGCGCCGCCCTTGCCACCGCGCAGGAAAATCTCGGCTATTGCACCGTTCGCGCCACGCGCTCGGGACACTGCTCGATCGCCACCGTCTCGACAGGCAATTTTGTCAACGGAGAGGGAGCACCTGTGACGCTCGCCACTATCTACGATGATTCGGATGTCAAGGCTGTGTTTGAGATCGAGGATGCACAGTATGAAATAATGATGAATGGCAACAGGGCAAATGAAAACAAACTTCTTCGTGCGATTCCATTGAAATTCCAGCAAACGCTGCCACATTCCTATTCGGCAGATCTATATTATGTATCCCCGAATGTGGAGACAAGCACTGGAACCATCACTATCGAAGGGCATTTAGCCAACAAATACAAAGAGCTGAAAGACGGAATGTATGTTTCCGTCGATCTTCCTTATGGCACCGATCCGAAAGCCATCCTCATTAAGGATGCCTCTATCGGCACCGACCAGTTAGGCAAATATGTTTACGTGGTAAACGACTCCAACAAAGTGGTCTATACCCCGATTGAAGTTGGCGAACTTTATCAGGATTCGCTCCGTATTGTCAACAAAGGTCTCACTCCGAAAGACAGATATATCACGAAAGCGCTCCTGACCGTTCGCAACGGCGAAACAGTGAAGCCCGTGACCCATTAACTTCTTCCTTCTTCCTTATTACTTATTACTTTTTACTTCTCACTTTAAATATTACCCAAGGTGTTCTCGAATTTCTTCATAAAGCGACCGATATTCGCTACGGTCATAGCCATACTGATGGTTCTGGCGGGTCTTATGACGATGCGCACCCTTCCGGTGTCGCAGTATCCCGACATCACTCCGCCGACCGTAATGGTAAGCGCCTCATATCCGGGCGCGAACGCCACAACTGTGGCTCAGTCAATAGGTGTGCCCATAGAACAGCAGATCAACGGCGTTGAAGGAATGCTCTACATGAGCTCTTCGTCGGGCGATGACGGCAGTTATTCGTTAACCATCACATTCGAGAACGGCACAGATATCGATCAGGCTGCCATTGATGTTCAGAACCGTGTAACGATGGCTCAGGGACAGCTCCCCAACGCTGTGATCCAACAAGGTGTGAACGTCATGAAAGAATCGAGTAACCAGGTGCTGTTCTGTGCGCTCGAAAGCGACAATCCGCGCTACGACGCGCTGTATCTCACCAACTATGCGCAGCTTAACGTCGTTGATCCCCTCTCACGAGTGGATGGTGTCGGAGGCGTGGAGGCATTCGGTTCGGGAGAATACAGCATGCGTATCTGGCTTGATCCGGCGTTGATGCGTGCCAGAGGACTTTCACCTTCCGATGTGGAGGCTGCCATACGAGCGCAGAATATGGAAGTTTCCGCAGGATCTGTGGGAGCGGCACCGACCGGAGGACCCGAGGAATTCAAATATACGATTGTGGTGCAGGGACGACTTTCCGACGTATCGCAGTTCGAGGATATAGTGATTCGTTCCGACAGCAACGGCGGCATCCTGCGCCTGAAGGATGTTGCAAGGGTTGAACTCGGCAGTTCGTCATATTCCGGCATCGCGAAGGTCAACGGCAAGGAGACAGCGATGATCGGTGTGCGCCAGCTTCCGGGAGCAAATGCCCTTGACGTGGCAAAAGGCTCCATCAAAGAACTCGACCGTCTCAGCAAGTATTTCCCGGATGGCGTGAAATACCGCATCGTGATGAACTCTACAGATTATGTGAGCAAATCCATCGACGAGGTATTAATAACCTTCCTGGAGACATCGCTCATTGTCATGGTGGTGATCCTCCTCTTCCTGCAAAACTGGAGGGCTGTGATTATTCCGATGCTGACGATTCCTGTGTCGCTCATCGCCACATTCGCAGTGATGAAGATAATGGGATTCTCCATCAACACGCTTACTCTGTTCGGTCTGGTGCTCGCCATAGCGATTGTGGTAGACGATGCCATAGTCGTGGTGGAAGACTGTTCGCGACTGGTGGATGAGGGGAAACTCAACCGCATTCAGGCGGCGGAGAAGGCGATGTCGGAGTTGACCGGACCGGTAATTGGTGAGGTTCTCGTGCTGCTGTCGGTATTCATTCCTACGGCTTTTGTCAGCGGCATCACCGGAGAGCTCTACAAACAGTTCGCACTCACCATTGCGGTCTCCACGGCATTCTCCGGATTCAACGCCCTGACACTGACACCGGCATTGTGTGCCCTCTTCCTTGTGCCCCGCAAAGAATCGAAATTCTTCATTTACCGCTGGTTTAACAAAGGATGGTCTTGGTTCGAAGGGCTCTATGAGAAGGTGATAGGAAAAATGCTGAAACACTCCACAGCTGCCCTGTTGGTCTATCTTGCCATAGCGGCAGTTGCATTTTGGGGATTCTTCAAATGGCCAACCAGCTATATTCCGGAAGAGGATATGGGGTATTTCATGACCTCCATCCAGCTTCCAACAGGAGCTACCCTCCAACGCACCGAGAAAGTGACTGATGCAATGGCTGCTCAGATTCTTAAAGAGGTGCCGCAGGTAAAAGATGTGATGGCGTTTTCGGGAATGTCGTTCATGGGAGGCAGCGGTTCCAACTATGGCTCGTTCTTCGTGATGCTGAAACCCTGGAGCGAGCGCAAAGGAAAAAAGAATTCCATCAATGAGGTTATAGCCAAGGTGAATGAAATCACCTCGCAATATCCAGAGGCGATATCCTTCTCTGTCAATCCTCCGGCAATTCCAGGTCTGGGCATGAGTTCCGGACTTGAAATGCAGCTCCTCGACATATCGAATCTTGGCACAGGCGAGCTTACGAAGGCTCTCGACGAGATAAAGACCGCCGCCGAAAAAGATTCCCGCATCGCATCGGTCACTTCGACGTTCCAAGGGGAAGTGCCTCAATACAAGCTGGTATTCGATCGCGACCGCGCAATGATGCAAGGTGTTGGACTCGATGCAATCTACTCTACCCTTTCCGCCTATATGGGAGATTCCTATGTCAATGATTTCTTCGATTTCGGCAGATCATTCCAGGTGACAGTCAAGGGTGATCCCGCGGCTCGCGGCAACATTCAGGATGTGCGCCGTCTTTCGGTCGCCAATTCCAAAGGAGAGATGGTGCCCTTCTCAGCCTTTACCACCATAGAACCCACGATGGGAGTGTCGAGTGTATCGCGCTATAACATGTACACCACCGCCGGTCTAACAGCCACTCCGGCTTCGGGAGTAAGTACCTCGGAGGGAATCAAGGCAATGGAAGAGATTGTGACCCAGACACTCGGCAAGAACTACAGCTATGCCTGGACCGGACAGGCGTATCAGGAAACCCAGTCGGGCGTGACCGTCTCGTTTGTCTTCATATTCGCCATCATCATGACCATCCTCGTGCTCTCCGCTCAATATGAAAGCTGGACAGACCCTATAGCCGTAGTGCTCAGCATGCCTGTGGCAATTTTGGGAACCATTTTGGGATGTATATTCATGGGACAAAGCATCAGCATCTATACCCAGATCGGATTGATTCTGCTATTGGGTATGTCGGCGAAGAATGCCATCCTTATTGTGGAATACGCCATGGACTTCCGCAAGACGGGTGTACCTATAGTGAAAGCGGCGGGTGATGCCGGAGTCATCAGGTTCCGACCTATCATGATGACGGCACTGGCATTCGTATTCGGCGTAATGCCGATGATGTTTGCCACCGGACCGGGCGCCAACAGCCGTATCGAACTCGGCACGGCAGTAGTCTTTGGTATGGCGATGAATGCCTTCATCGGTACCCTGTTTGTGCCAAACTTCTGGGTACTGATGCAGACAATTCAGGAGAAATACCTCTCCAAGATAATCAAACCGCCAAAGAACCTGCTAAAGAAGAGCGACAATACCCCTGACTCCACCCCTACTTCCGGCGGGGTTTGAAGTCGAAGCGGTAGTGCACAGAGAGCATCAGGTAGCGGGGAAGCACAGTGTTGAGAGTCTGCGTGCGTCCGTTGGCATTCACAGTGTAGTTGAGACCTTTGTTCTGGTTCAGGATATCTTTTGCGTCGAGAGATATGCGCCACACGCCTTTGTTGATTTCATAGCCGAGGGTGGCGTTCCATACGCAGTCGGTAGTGTTCATCGATTCTTCAAGATATCCATAGCGTTTCATGATATTGAATTCCGTATCTACACTGAAATTGAAAGGCAACGCAACGTGACCATACAGTCTGCCAAACCAGACACCGTTATTGAGACGCGTAGGCAGGACACCGGCAGAATGAGTGTTGTTTACAGCCACACCGCCACTCACCGACAAGAGATATTTCTCGGTGCGATAACCAAGGTCTATATCTTCTTGGAATGCGTAATTGCGCACTTTCTGCGGAGTAGGGTCTGCGTCATAACCTATCATGTTGGAATAATTCGATATTGATCCGCTTATAAAGTTAGATATATTGAAAGCATCCGAAGGTCCGAAGCGATAGTAAATGTTGTGATACAAATCCATATTGTTATTGCCTGAAATATTGTAGGTCTTCATGGTGCGCACACCGGTTTGGGAATCGTAACGGTAACCGCTCACAAAATCGTTGTCCTTGAATACGGCATAGAAAGACACATATTGCGAAAGCTTTTTATTCGGAGCATGGCGGAATGTCAGATTCACGGTATGCGTTGTGGAATTTTTAAGATCCGGATTGCCGACCCATATGTTGAGAGGATCCGTGGTGTTGCGCACATCCACAAGATTTACAAGATTCACGGCTGTCTGGTTAAGGTTATAAGAAGCCCGCAGGAACCATTTCTTCGCATTCCAATACACGTAGCAATCCTCAAGTTTGAACCGGAGATATGATCTGTCGGGCGTGGCAAACGTCTCGCCGCGATGATAGAACAGATGCTGGTCTTCGAAATAGAACTGAGGCTGCAACGCCAACTCAAGCTTGCCGCGCTCATACTGCTTATTATATGCCCATTTTATTTTGATGCGGTGCTCATTCTTGTAAAGCTTGCTTGTATAGCTGTTGGCGAAATCGGGCACCGGAATCATCCCCGGCGTGAATTCAGCCATCGAGTTTTCCGCAAATGCTTCAAGAGCGGTAATATCCGAATTTTTGCGGGTCTGCGTGTGGGCGAACTCATAGCTTGCCTGCAGATTACCTATCGGCACACGGAAATAGTATCGCGCCAGAGCCTGAATGTTGAAGCTGTAATGCGGACGCTCTCTTGTGAACTGATGCTGCAACTGAGAAGAAGTCGGAATCTCTCCGAAACAGATGTCCTGCAATTCATCGCTAAAGAGACTGCTGCGTGAATACTTGCTCTGCAACTTGAAGACCATGGCATCGGAACTGCCTGGAACCTTCACCCTTGTCTCCCCATTGAACTGCGCGTCATATCCGTGACTGTTCGATTCAAGATTCTTCAGGTTGCGGTTGATCAGAGCCTTGCGCAACTCGCTATCATTGAGAGTATATATTGATCTTACCATCTCCTTGTCAATGCCCTGCATTTCTTCGGAGAAAGTAGCGGCAACAGTCTCATCGTTGTCACGCTTTTTATTGTAAGAGAACTGAGGTTTCAAAGTCATGTTCCACGAATCCTTTTTAAGTTTGAAATCATGGAAAGTTGACAGAGAGAAATCGCGCGCCTTCATGTCGCGGTTTGAAAAATCATAATTGTCGACAGTCTGAAGGAAATTCACAGCATTGGTAATGATCGTGTTACGGTTATCGTTATACGAAGCATCCACATTTCCCGACGCCTCCCACGTGTGGAGGGCATTGTCGGCAAGATAATCTATGCCACCGTTGATTTTGCGGGTGATTCCTTCGCCATCACCGTCATAGAGCTCAAACTCCTCCTGCGTGAGTCTGTTTTTCTTATTGATATTGTTGGCATTGCCATATAAACTAACGCGCGTATTGTTGGTATATGACATAGCAAAAAGACGACCGAGATAACGGGATTTGGTACCCCCTCCGGCTTCGGCATTGATCATGAAACCGGTCATGTAATCTTTCTTCAGCCGCACATCCATCACGTAATCCTTGTCAACGTCCGCCCGGTCACCTAAAATGGCATCCATGTCATCCTTTTTCTCATACACAGCCACATCCTTCACGGCATACGCTCCTATATTCTCAAGCATAACGTTCTGATCTCCTTTGAAGAAATCCTTGCCGTTGAGGAGCAGTGTTTCCACAAACCTGCCGTTGACATAGATCTTGCCTCCATCCTTAATTTCCACACCCGGCATCTGCACGATCAGCGCATCAAGCATCGAACCCTCCGGAAGCATGAAGGCATCGGCGTTATATACGATAGTGTCCCCTTTGTTATAGAACATCACCTTGCTCGCCTTGACCGTGAAATCCTCCAGAGTTGTTACTTTCTGACGACTGAGATATATTTTCGGCACCTCCTTCTCCATATCGCGCTTGTTGAACGCAAGGGCATACGACAGATAATGAGGTTCATACCCATCCTTTGTGACCTTTATAAGATAATTCCCTGCCACGCGAGGCACGTTGATGGAATACTGGGAAGTAGAATCCTTCTTCAATGTGTTGGCACGCTCGTTGTAGTCATAATACGTGTGTCCCCCCTCCACAGAAGAAATCACGCTACTGTCAGGACGGAGCACCTCAACTTTTGTGCCTATCACATGGCGCGTAGTAAGTCTATCGTATATTTTACCTGTCAGAGCTATGCTGTCGACTTTAGCTGCGCCGGCAGCGGATGCATCGGCAACAACGAGACCCAATATAGCGGCGAGCAACGTCCCGAAGAAAGAAAAACCCTTGTTCATGATGTCCTTAGATTTCAAATAGTTTATCGGTATGACACCTATTCTCACACCAACAACGACAAAATTAGTTTAAAAATTCCCATCACCCAAATATATTACGCAGAAATACCGAAAATGTCACAAATGTCGTCTGTTTTCCTAATGAAATCCATTTGAAGGCAATAACACTCCAATAAAAGAGTTCATAAAGATACTATATGCCGCTGTTCTTTATAGCCACGACTACAGGACATAATTACAGGCAGGAATGTTGCCATTGCAAAAAGAAAGGAGCTATATCTAATGAGTTTGTTCATGATAAATATTGGTTGGAATCGTGATGTTTTAAGTGAGTTTGTATATCAGACACTTAGGTAGCAGAAATCCGCTAATCAATATTGCAAATTTTCAATCTTTTTCAGATCGTATCTGCTGTTGCTCGCAACTGC
>DAWBVG010000116.1:0-3899 GCA_052279865.1 Muribaculaceae bacterium | reverse complement strand
GTGACCAATACCGGCAAAGTGGAGGGGAAAGAGATTGTGCAGCTCTACATCCAGGATGAGAAATCTTCGCTTCCCCGTCCGGTCAAGGAACTGAAAGGGTTCAAAAAAATCGCGCTCGCACCGGGCGAAACGAAAGATGTATCTTTCACAATAACACCCGAGGATCTTAAATTCTTCGACGACTCCAAGCACGAATGGATTGCCGAACCCGGCAAATTCAAGGCTATGCTCGGTTCCTCATCAACCGATATTCACTCCACAGTGCAATTTTCATATAAATGATAATTGATATGACGAGTAAAGCATTTAGAAATACCATGGTTGCAGGGATTATATTAATTCCTGCAACTATGGGTGCATATACTGTAAAATCTCCTAATCAGGTCGTGTCTCTCGATGCCTATATAAAAGATGGAATTCCGGTATATAGCATCAGCTACAAAAACAAAAGTGTAGTCAAGCCATCTTCTCTTGGCGTGAAACTTGTAGATGCTCCTGATTTGACAGATGGATTTGAAGAAGTAGGAACGAAAACTTCTTCTTTTGACGAAATATGGACTCCGGTGTGGGGTGAGAACGACAGTATCAGAAATAGTTACAACGAGATGGTATTGGAATTGCGTCAGCCCTCTACAGATCGGAAAATGAATATCCGGTTCCGTGTTTACGATGATGGAGTCGGCTTCCGCTACGAGTGGCCACAACAGAGAGGTCTCGATTATTTCGTCATAGACGATGAGATGACAGAATTTGCAATGACGGGAGATCATACAGCATGGTGGATTGCCGGTGACTATGATACCCAGGAATACAATTATACAGAGAGCCGTCTTTCTGAAATCCGAGATAAAATGCCATCTGCAATAGACGGCAATGCTTCTCAGACCCCGTTTTCTCCGACGGGTGTCCAGACTTCATTGCAGATGAAAACCGATGATGGCTTATACATAAATATCCATGAAGCCGCACTTGTGGATTATTCCTGCATGCATCTGAATCTTAATGACACGACGTTGGTGTTCCGCTCATGGCTCACTCCTGATGCACAAGGTCACAAGGGACATATCCAGAGTCCGGCTCATTCCCCGTGGCGCACCGTCATGGTCAGTGGATGAATAATCATTATCTCTATGCCGTAAAGGAGGCTGCCAAACATAAGATAATGGTAAACGCCCACGAAGCTGTAAGACCGACCGGACTTTGTCGCACTTATCCCAACCTTATAGGAAATGAAAGCGCCAGAGGTACGGAGTATGAGGCTAATGCTGGAATAAACCCCGGTCATACCACCATTCTGCCTTTTACCAGACTTCAAAATCAAAACTGAGGCTGGCCGCTGCTCCCGGTGGCGGCTACGCCATAAGCATAAAACCGGTGAATATGTAATTTGGGATAGTATATTGCATTATGGCGTTTATACAACAATTTATAGAATGAAAGTGTATTAATTATGATTCAAATTTAATACACGAATAGTCTATGGAAATATACAATTCAATACCGGAGCTTTTCAGGGCGAATGAAGCCTATATGAATATAATTGACAGGGTCAGCGTGAGGCGCTATACAGACAGGAAACTCTCTGACGAGCAGGTGTCGGTCTTACTTCATGCGGCGATGAGTGCACCGAGTGCGGTAAACAGGCAGCCTTGGGAGTTTATAGTTGTCGATGACCGGAAATTGCTTGATCAGCTTGCGGATGCGCTGCCTTACGCTAAAATGGCGGCGCAAGCACCTGTGGCGATCGTGGTTTGCGGCAATAAGGAAAGGTTTTTGGAGGGTGTGGATGATAACCTATGGGAGCAGGATCTGTCGGCTGCGTCAGAGAATATTCTTCTTGCCGCACACGCCATCGGATTAGGCGGTGTGTGGACATGTCTTTACCCTCATGAAGAGAGAATCGCCCCGGTCAGATCCATTCTCAATATGCCGGACAATATAATCCCCTTCAATCTCATCCCGATCGGTTATCCGGAGCATTCGCACGCTCCTATGAATAAATGGCATCAGGAAAGAGTGCATCAGAACCGCTTCTGATGCACTCCGCTAAAATTCTATGATATGTGGCTTTACTTCTGCGTCGTGGTTGGCAAGCGATTCGATGCAGTCGGGGCTCATGCTCATTTCCCTGATCCAGCGCAGCGACTCAAGTTGCTCGCTGCGGTTGTCGGCTATGCCAGGTAGGATCATCTCTTTCCACGACTTGGTGCCATAAGCGCCGTCTGAATCTATCAGAACGTATTTTCCACTTGGACTTGTGACCTTGACTGCCACAAGTCCCTCTGTGTGTCCGGGAATATTTATAAGTTGCACAGTGCCATCACCGAGGAGGTCATAAGATCTGCGGAACGGTCCTTCATCGCTGTTCCATGGGAAAAGACCGATTGGCACACCTTCCCACCATCGTTTCTGAAACCGGAATTTATTGGTTATTGAAAACTTCTCGGCAAACTTCATCTCTGCTTCCGATACAAGAATGTGTTTTGCGTCTGCCACCTGATGCACACCACACACATGATCGCAATCGAGATGTGTAAGCACAACGTAATCAACATCTGACGTCGGAATGCCTAATTTATTCAATTGTTCGTCGATGGCTTCTCCCGCCGGGAGATATCCTTGATTCATAGAGTATAGCACGTGTCCGAACTCTGCAATCTGTGCTTTTTTATCTAAGACTCCTTCCGGACTCAGGCGACGGCTCCACCCCGTGTCAACAAGGATTTTTGCTTTTGGATGTTCGATATAGTAAGCCGAGACTGGCATCCATACCCATTCCCGTTTCGGCACTCCAATGCCGGCGACTTTAAGCATGCCCGCATTGCCGGTGTCAAACGGCAGATAGGGGGAAGTGTGTACCTTCCCGCAATGTAAAACACGTATCTTTATTGTATCCATATCTGAACAACAATTTAACGATCCATAAGATGTAAATAAGCACGGTGATTTTAAACAATCATTTAATTGCTTATTACTGGAGATTTAAACATAAAGCGATTGTTTGATAGTTGGTCTACCACAAATTTTGCCATGTCGGACGCGGTGATACTGAATTTTATTCCTTTCCCGTCTAACGATGCTGTGATATGCCCTTTCGCAGGGCTGTCTTTAATGGTTGTGCAACGCACTATGGTCCAGTCGAGTCTGCTTTTCTCTATCATCGGTTCCATGCGATTTTTATCATCAATGATTGCTTTAAACCATTTCATAGTCAGTGGCAGCATCATTTCGCGATAAATCCAGGGAAGAAAATACCAGCTGTTGCCGGCACCAATCACACTTATAGCTATATATCTGCGAATATTCATTCTCGCCATCTCTTCCATGATGAGTTTATTGGCGTCAGATACGAACGTGGTTGGTTTGCCGTCTCCTTTTCCTCCTATTCCTAATGATTGAATTACGGCGTCCTGACCTTTGAGCACCTCTCTTATGGTGTTTCTGTCGGTTACATTGCCTACTACTATTTTCAACTTATCGCTGCTGAATTTTACTTTCTCAGCATTGCGGGTCAATACTGTCACCTCATAGCCGCGAGCCAATGCCTCTTTCGTAATTGCATTGCCGACGATGCCTGTAGCTCCAAAGATTGCTATTCTCATAAGATTTATTTTTACAACATCTAAATGATGCATCCTCGTCAACCATCAAATGATTGAATAATCGAGGATATTGCACAAATTACATTGTGACGAAGTTACATATGCATACTCTTAAAGTGATAACACTTTGGCGCGTAATAGTTCAACATATTTGGGGAATTGCACAATCTTTCCATAAGATTGCACAATTTGAATATGCTTTATAGGGATAGATGAAGTATCGGATAAAGAAGGTTAAAGTAAAGGGAAAATTGATATGACTCTAATGCGAGTCTCAAGTCGTAGCTGCTGTTGCTC
>DAWBVG010000115.1:0-3085 GCA_052279865.1 Muribaculaceae bacterium | reverse complement strand
CGTGTAGACAGTCTCGCCAAAGCAGGATCACCGGGCGTGCAGACAATCTATTATATGACATGGGGACATAAAGACGGCATATTGCACCACAAAACAGACTATCCTCTGAATCATACATACGAAGGCATGCAGGAGCGACTGAAAACCTCCTACCTCGAAATGGCGTATGAGAACGATGGCATTTGCGCTCCGGTTGGCATGGCATGGCAAAAAGTAATAAATGAACGCCCCGACATAGAGCTTTACAGTCTCAAGGATCGCTACCATCCCTCAAAAGAAGGAAGCTATCTGGCAGCATGCACAATCCTTTCTACAATCCTCGGGCATCCATTTGAATCCGACTACTTCGCCGGTCTCCCCGAAGCAACAGCCCGCTATCTCCAAAAAACAGCCGGAGAAACCGTCAAAAACAACCTCTCCCTCCTCGGAATAAAAATCCCGGCTTTGTAGCCGAGGTTTCCTCCAATCTGTTGAAGGAGGCTTATTGCCGTTATCTGAATATGCTTGTAAAGACACCGGCAGAACGATTCCATGAACTTGTCTCCCGCTATCCCGGCGTTATACACAATCTGCCCATTCAGGAGATTGCCTCCTATTTAGGCATTTCACGCCGACTGTTGCACCGCATCCGTGAGACTGAAAGTGCAGCCGACGCCTCCGAATGTGAGGAGATTTAAGAAAAATCTTCGCTTCAAGCTGATTTTCATATTCTGATGGGACATTTGTCACATCAAATGTCGGTTATTTTCGCTAAATTTGCGTATGGCAGCACTCTATAAGATATTGATTTTGTGTGTTGGCTTTGCTCTCTCCTGTAATCTGTGGGCGCAAAGTCAGTTATCTTTGTGCCATCGGAAAGGAGGCAAGCGATGAACCGAATATTATCTGATTATCTTGAAATTTGCAGTAAATTCCGAGCTAATGGGCTAAGCAAACCTGAGAGGAAACAGCGGCACGCCCTGCTCTCCCAATGGGAGAAAATGGATTATGAGAGAGGAATGTTACCCCTCGGTGAGATTAAGGACTTTTGGGATAATCATAATGACATTTGCTGGAACAGAGTGTTTATAAATAAGGTTATATGTCCGGTGATAGCCACTGATTTGGAGACTGGAGGATATGATGGCTTAAGATTTCTGTTCCATTGTTTTCGAGGATATGAAGATTCCTGCATACACTCTGACAGTCCTCTGGCTATTTTTTGTGATCACAGCGGAGGGAAATATCAGCCGTTTCAGTTGGCTGATATGTTGCTCGATTATGAACCGGATAATGTTGATGCACTCATATACAAGTATGAAGCACTCAAATATTTTCTTGAGTTCTCCATACATGAAATGCCTTCGGGTGTGTTGAACGGCTATGACGGAGCAAGTGTATCAGACATTCCGGCAATGATTGAAGACACGCATGAGTTTGAGCGTATTTCACGAAAGTTGAATATGCCTCCTTGTGAAACTTTGATTGATGATTGCAGAGGATATTATAAAGCCTACGAAGATTATTTGCAGAATCTCGACAGATATGGGACTTTCGAGGATTATCTGCGTATGAATAAAATTCCATACCAATCATACACATCACGTTACGATTATGAATAAGTGGCAGAAAATAGCAGTTGTTATAGCCTTTGGAGTGATTGGCTTGTGTTTCGGATGCACTCGTTCCATAGATTACACTGATGGCGAAGATGTGTTTTATTCCGATTTACCAAAAGAAGTTCAGGACACACTATCTTGGTGGGGAAAGCATACAATAATCTCAATAGATGATACTGTAATCGTTGAGCTGCCGGATGTAATCTGCTACAACTCTGATTATTCTTTCCTATACACTGAATTTGGACCTTGGATAATATCTCGTAGGTTAAAGCGCAATACAGATGGAAAGGAGTGGAAATTTTCCGGAAATTTAAATGTTCCGAAACCGATTGTAGTGATTGGAGACACAATATACATACCGTCGGAATACAATCTTGTTGTTTCGGATGTTGACAGCAATGCTATTTTTCTACGACAGATACTTAAGTAGTCAGAACTTACACGCATATACGTTCATAGTCCACACCAATAAATATGTCATGAAACTGACCGATAAGCGATGTTGGATATTGATGATTTATATCTTTAACAAGAATATAATGAATATGTAAAAACTATAATGATAGATATAACCGAGAAATATAATCAGGAAAAGGAAACTACTATACAATATGATGTTTCTAAGCTGTTGCAAACAGATCTAAGCGACTATCTGAAAGGTAGTCTGATGAATTTAGGTAATCCTGAGGTAGATAAATTCGTAGCTTTATTCCCTATATAAGGTACAGTCAGAATCTCAGTAATCAGGGATTCAATGAACGGCATAAAAGAGATACTACCTGAGGACTTATTTGAAGAAACCAAAAGTGAAGTAACAGAGATTTGCGATGATTATAAATGGAGGAACAGTAAGGATGGAAAGCTGGTTCTGCAAATTGAAGATTGGATAAAGGAGGCAAGACTTTGTGTCGCCACTGATTTCCACTCAGAGCATATTTACATCGGCAGAAGTTTCGTTGAGCCTATTAGCCTTATAGTTGGAGGCTATGTAAAAGATCACAGAGCCATGAGCCGACAGTTTTCTGCTGTCAAGTTGGTATCTTTATTAGAAGCTATGTCATTCATAGCCATATAAAACAGACAGGCAACCCCGGCTGGAATATCATCAGGGTTGCCTGTCTATGGATTATAGTCCGTTTGGACGATATGCCGGACGAATAGTCGTAGGCTGGGATTGATAACGATGCGGTGGTTCTGCTACCATCGACTCCTTGTTCCCATTGGATTGTGCAGATGCCTCCACTTGATGAGATTGCTGTGGCTATTCATCTCGCTTGACCTCCTCGCCGTTCTGCTCCTCTTTTTGGGGAGCGACGGAGGCAGTGATTTTGCGGTCAAGGGTGGCAAGGTTGGATTTGAGTTGTTTCAGTTTCTCCTCTTTACACCAAGACTTCGAGATTATGGCTTCGAGCTGGAGAACATAAGTGTACTACAAATATACTACTCTAATGGTACATCGAAGAACACATCGCAGCCAATTTGGT
>DAWBVG010000114.1:0-9010 GCA_052279865.1 Muribaculaceae bacterium | reverse complement strand
GCGAGGCTGCAGTTGCAAGCAACAGCAGCTACGACTTGATACTCATGTTACTCATGTTAGAGGCGTGCCAATTAAATTTTTTTTGAAAAAATTTTTAAGTTGTTTGAACTTTTTTATGCGAGCTATGTTATAAGTATAGAAAATCGTTTCATGATGTTAGGTTAGTTCGAAAAAGTATTATGGAAAAACACTTGAATGCGGCTGGTTGCGAAACTAGCCGCATTCGCGTTTATAGATTTAGAACGAGTATTATAAGTCGTAGAACCAATATTGCAAGTATCAAAATCCTGCAAGATATCAAAACCCGAAATGTAAGTATTAGAAAGAATACCTGACTCCTAAAGATAGGGTAAGGGTTTTACCCATTAGATGCTCAGGAATTAGTGTATTTATTGCCAGTGCGGAGCGTTTTTTGTGTAATAGTTGTAGGTAGTTGCTACAACATTGGTAGGTGGCATATAGAAGTGGTCAGAAATTGCGGCGTTCGCGGTGACGGTAGAAGAAGTGGACGGCGATTATTATGGCGATCTCTATAACAGAGACGATGATGAAACGGAGGGTCTCTCCGTTGCGGATTAGATCCGGACCGAAGATGATTGCCATGGCGAGAAAGTAGAGGGTAAGCACTGAGGGCAACCAGATGGATTTCTTTATTGCTTTACGTTTCGGCATTGTTAATGTATTTCCGGTTCGGGAGCATCTTTGAGATGACGTGATGCCAAGGGGTCAAATTTGCCCGAATCAAGGTGTTCGTAAATCTGAATGCAGGCGAGTGCATCCAATGCTGCGTAGGCTTGCTGATGCTCGGAAAGCTCTTCCGCTTCCCAATTGGTGAGACGTTGTCCCTTGGATATGCGCATATCAAACAGGATTCCGTAGATTCGCGAAAGGCTGTTGTCGGCAATCTTGTATTCCTTCACATATTGCTGCAGATCTATAAATCCATCGGGGTTTATCTTGCGGAGCTTATTGAGATTGTGGAAATCATCGTGGATGGAGAGACCTATTTTGATAACATTTTCATCTTCAAGAATTTTTTTTATCGGCTCTGTCAATCCTATATGATTGAGACGGAAGAGAAAACATGTTGTATGTGATGACAATTGAAGCAATGCAACTTTGTTGGATTGTCCTCTTTTGAAACTTGGTTTGGTCTCTGTGTCGAATCCTATTATTGATTCCTGGTATAATGTAGCGACAGCTTTTTCTGCGTCTGCAGCCGAATCAATCAATATTATGTTGCCCTGATATGAAGCAGCCGGAAGAGTGGCGAGCTCCTCTTTTGATATACTTACGATTTTGTTATTCTCTTCCATATTGTATCTGCGTTGTTGTGCACTTGGTAATTGAGTTCTTAGAGAGAGGGCATTTCCATATATAACGTATCGGGACAATGATGTTCAAGCCATCGTCTGATATAATTACGTGTATCTTCGCAAATTATTTTGTCTTTATCGAAATGAGAGTTGTATATTACTGCAAAAATCGGTATTTCCGCATGACATAATGCTGCGAGGGCGAGAAGAGTGTGGTTGATTGAACCGAGTCTTCCGTTTGTCACAAGTATTGTGGGAATCTTATGTTCACGGACATAGTCGATTGTCAGATAATCACCTTTCAAGGGCACCATAAGTCCGCCGGCACCTTCAATCAACACATGACCATATTTTTTTTCAAGTGTTTCCGTGGCTGTGGAGATCACCTTAAGGTTTAGTTCTCTGCCATCGATTCTTGCAGCAAGTTCCGGCGAGGCGGGATATGTGAATATTTCAGGAGCTGTGATGTGAAGCATATCTTCCGGCAATATGCCGGTGCCCATAAGACGTCTGTGCACTTCTATATCTTCACTGAATTCCTCATTGCCTGTCTGAACGAATTTCTGGGTGATTACATTAATGCCGGCATCGAGCATGCCACGGGCTAACCAGCCCGTGGCATAACTCTTGCCTGCATCTGTATCAATTCCCGTGATGAATACGCGGGATGGGAATTTTATTTCTTTAAAATTCATAATTGTTGATTACCATGCGAACATGGGATAATCGTTCATCATGTCGTTTACTTTGCGACGAACATCTGCGATTACTGTCTCGTCATCAGCATTGCAGAGAACGGTATCTATGAGTTCGGCGATTGTTTCCATCAGTTCTTCTTTTGCGCCACGTGTAGTGATGGCTGCAGTTCCGAAGCGGAGACCGCTGGTGAGGAAGGGACTGCGGGTGTCGTATGGCACCATGTTCTTATTGGCTGTAATGTCAGCCTCCACGAGCACTCTTTCAGCCTTCTTGCCGCTCATCTCCGGGAATTTCGGACGAAGATCAACAAGCATGCAATGGTTGTCGGTGCCGTCAGAGATGATTTTGTAACCTCTCTTTATGAGAGCGGCAGCGAGAGCGGCAGCGTTTTTCTTCACCTGAAGGGCATACTCTTTCCATTCCGGTTGCAGAGCCTCGCCGAATGCCACAGCCTTAGCAGCTATCACATGCTCAAGCGGACCACCCTGCACTCCGGGGAATACAGCTGAATCCAGCAGGGCAGACATTTTCTTGATTTCTCCCTTAGGAGTTTTCTTGCCCCAGGGATTGTCGAAATCTTTCCCCATCAGAATCAGACCGCCGCGAGGTCCGCGAAGGGTCTTGTGGGTTGTTGTGGTGACGATGTGAGCATGTTTCACAGGATTCTCAAGTAATCCGGCTGCGATAAGACCGGCAGGATGAGCCATGTCAACCATGAATATCGCACCGATTTCATCGGCGAGTTTGCGGATGCGTGCGTAATCCCATTCACGGCTATATGCGCTGGCTCCGGCTATTATGAGTTTCGGTCGCTCTGCGCGTGCTTTCTCTTCCATCTCCTCATAGTTGACGCGCCCGTCTTCAACGTGCACGGTGTAGCTGATAGGCTGGAACATCAGTCCGGAGAAATTTACAGGGCTTCCATGGCTGAGATGACCACCGTGGCTGAGGTCCATACCCATGAACTTGTCGCCGGGCTGGAGGCAAGCCATGAATACTGCCATGTTTGCCTGTGCGCCGCTATGGGGCTGTACATTTGCCCATTCGGCTCCGAAAAGTTTTTTAGCGCGTTCGATAGCGAGGTTTTCAGCTTCATCCACTACCTGGCATCCACCGTAATAACGATGTGCGGGATATCCTTCGGCATATTTGTTGGTGAGGCATGAACCCATAGCACGCATCACTTCATCGCTTACGAAGTTCTCGCTGGCGATCAGTTCGATTCCACGACGTTGGCGCAAATGTTCGCGATCGATGATATCAAAAATTTCGTTGTCTCTTTTCATGAATTCTAAATTTATGTATTATGATTTAAGGTTAGCCTCCAAAGTTGTCGTAATGTATGCTTTCCGGTTCGACACCGAGATTATAAAGCATATTGTTCACGGCATTGCTCATCGGACCGGGACCGCACATATAATACTGGATGTCTTCCGGAGCATCATGATCCTTGAGGTAGGTCTCATACATCACGTTATGCACGAATCCGGGGGTGTATTTCACACCGGCTGCGTCTGCCGCCGGATCCGGACGGTCGAGGGCAAGATGGAACTTGAAATTTGGGAACTCTTTTTCAAGCTGCAGGAAATCTTCAAGATAGAAGACTTCATTGAGGGCACGTGCACCATAGAAATAGCTCATCTTGCGGTCGGTGGTATGAAGGGTCTTTGTCATCCACATTATCTGTGCGCGGAGAGGAGCCATGCCGGCACCGCCTCCTACCCATATCATCTCTGCCTTTGAGTCGACGATAGGATGGAAATCTCCATAAGGTCCACTCATGAGCACTTTGTCACCCGGTTTGAGAGAGAATATATATGAAGACGCAATACCTGCAGGCACTTCCTGGAATCCAACCTGTGGTTTCGGCTTGAAGGGGGGCGTGGCAATACGGACTGTCAGCATTATGCGATCTCCTTCTTCAGGATAGTTAGCCATTGAATATGCACGCACGGTCTCTTCATCGTTCCTGGCTTTGAGAGTGAAAAGTCCGAATTTATCCCATGCAGGTATATATTCCTCCCCGATGAGGTTCTTGTCTATATCCTTATCATAATCCATAGAATATTTAGGAATGCGGATCTGCGCGTAAGAGCCGGGGATGAAGTTCATATGTTCTCCCTCGGGGAGGCGCACGATGAACTCCTTGATGAATGTGGCAACGTTCTTGTTGGATATAACCTCGCATTCCCATTCCTTGACTTCAAGAGCGGCTTCGGAAACCTTGATCTCCATGTCGCCTTTCACCTTGACCTGACAACCGAGACGCCAGTTGTCTTTGATCTGACGGCGGGTGAAATGCACGGCTTCAGTAGGGAGCATGTCGCCGCCACCGGAAGTGACTTGCAGTTTGCACTGACCGCAGCTTCCTTTACCACCACAAGCCGAAGAAAGGTGCACTCCGTTTTCACCGAGAGTGGCGAGGAGACTTTTTCCTCCGGCTGCATGAATCATCTTTTTGCCTTCATTGATGGATATGGTAACCTCACCGCTATTTACGAGCCATCGTTTAGCCACAAGGAGCACCACAACCAGAACCAGCACAATTATGAGGAATATCAACGAGGCTGCCACCACGTTGTTCCATTGAATCATATTGAGTGAATACATTGTCATTTCATATTACAGTTTAATGCCGAGGAAGCTCATGAATGCGATGCCCATGAGACCGGTAATGATAAAAGTGATACCTATGCCACGCAGAGGCTTGGGAACATTGCTATAATCAAGGCGTTCGCGGATAGCAGCGAGGCAGACGATTGCCAAAAGCCATCCTATGCCCGAACCGGCACCATATACTGTGGCTGTCCATGCGTTGGTGAACTCACGTTGCTGCATGAAGAGAACGGCACCTAAGATCGCACAGTTCACGGCGATAAGAGGAAGGAATATACCCAGCGAGTTGTAAAGCCCCGGAGAATATTTCTCTATTACCATCTCGAGGATCTGCACGAGGGCTGCTATCACGGCGATAAACATTATGAGCCCAAGAAAAGAGAGGTCTGCAGAGGCGTATTCTTCTCCAAGCCAGCTTAACGCTCCGGGCTGAAGAATATACTGGTTTATGCACCATGTTATCGGAAGAGAGATGAGCAACACGAAAGTTACCGCAACTCCGAGACCAAACGCTGTCTTTACATTCTTCGACACAGCCAGAAACGAGCACATGCCGAGGAAGTAAGCGAAGATCATATTGTCGATGAAAATCGATCGTATAAATAAATTAAGATTCTCCATTTTTCAATTCAGATTTGCGGTTATTCTTGAAGATCTTTGTTTTTTGCACGATGAACCCATATGATGCAGCCAACGAGAATCAGAGCCATCGGGGGAAGAATCATCATACCGTTATTCATGTATCCGGCTTCATACCAGCTTTGGGGAAATATCTGATAGCCCATGAGGGTTCCGCTGCCGAAGAGCTCGCGGAAGAAGGATACAATCACGAGGATAATGCCATAACCGATACCATTGCCGATGCCATCAAGAAATGCGGGCCACGGACGGTTGTTGAGGGCGAAAGCCTCAAGGCGACCCATGATGATACAGTTGGTGATTATCAATCCGATGAACACTGAAAGAGCCTTGGAGACCTCATAGTTCCATGCCTTCAGAACCTGATCTACGATGACTACGAGGGCAGCCACGACCACGAGCTGGACAATAATGCGGATTGATGTAGGTATGGTATTTCTCAAAAGAGAGATTATCACGTTGGAGAGGGCAAGCACTGCTGTTACGGAAATTGTCATAACGAGCGCCGGCTCCATTTTTGCAGTGACAGCCAGTGCCGAACAAATACCAAGCACCTGGACGATGACAGGGTTGTCTTTCGACAGAGGATTAATCAGCGGCAGGAATGTTTTCTTAAGATTCATTTCTCAACCTCCTTTCCTTCACTAAGTTTTTTAAAGAATGCAGAATAGGGTTCAAGTGAGTTTTCGAGCATGCGCTGCACGCCTTGGCTCGTAATTGTGCCACCGGAGATGGCATGCACATATGCGCCTTCTGCGGGTTCCTGACCGTTTTTCACAACCTTTACTGATTGGAAACCTCCTTCGGCATTGAAAATGTCTTTACCTTGGAACTGGTTGCTGAAAGCCGGTTTTTCAATTTCTGCACCGAGTCCCGGTGTCTCACCCTGATGAGCGAAATATGCTCCATAGATTGTATCACCATTGGAATCAAAGGCGATATAACCCCAGATAGGACCCCAAAGACCTGCTCCGTAAACTGGGATGATATATTTTGTTCCTCCGTCTGTCTTGCAAACGAATACGGGGAGTATTCTGTCTGCAGCCGGTTTCTTGACTTCCAGGCTCACGTTGACGGAGAAGGGATCTACATCAGAGTCGATGCGGTCGCCGTCGGTGTTTACGATATATGAGTCGGTGATGTGTGAGGCATAGAGATCACTCACATTCTGATTTTTTGTAGGCACGATGAGTGCGGCGGCAAGGATCTGGCGTTTCGTGTCGTTGGCGATGTTCTCAACCTGTTGTGGACGCAGAGCCTGATAAACGATAGAAAGGACAACTCCAACTATCACCACCAACACCACAGAATAAATCACGGTGTAAAGATTACTTTGTCTGTTCATGGGTATATGATGTTAGGAGTTTTTAATTTCAGAACGACGTAGACGACGGCGCACATTGGCATTTACAACACAATAGTCGATGAGCGGTGCGAAACAGTTCATCAGCAGCACTGCCAGCATTGCTCCCTCCGGATAACCTGTGTTGTAGCATCTGATAACGATTGCCACAGCGCCAATAAGGAAGCCATAAATGTATTTTCCTGTATTTGTGCGGCAGGCGGTGACCGGATCTGTTGCCATGAAGACGATGGCAAACATGAAACCGCCGAGGCATATCTGCTCAAGAGGAGAGATGAAGGTTACCGGATAGAGGTCGGATGCGAAATGGTTTGCAATGACACTCATAAGCAAACCACCAACGAGGGCAGACCCCATGATCCTCCAACTTGCAATACCGGTGAAGAGAAGTATTGCCGCGCCGATAAGAATGCAGAATGTTGATGTCTCACCCCATGAGCCTGGATAGAGCCCGAAGAATATATCGGTGAATGATAGAGGATCGCCGAGCACATTGGTGATAACGGCTCCCGGTTCTGAGGAAGCAAGCTGACCCAGAGGAGTAGCACCGGTATAGGAATCAACGGCGTGGCTGCCTCCCAGTGATACGAACACGTTGTCACCACTCATTTTAGATGGATAACTGAAGAAGAGGAATGCTCTTGTCACAAGCGCAACATTGAGGAAATTATAACCTGTTCCTCCGAACACCTCTTTTGCGAAAATCACTGCAAAAGCCACTGCAACAGCGAGCATCCACCATGGCGTATCAACCGGGCATATCATCGGAATCAGGATGCCTGATACAAGAAATCCTTCCTGAATTTCATGTCCGCGCATCTGTGCCACAATAAATTCAATTCCGAGACCCACAATGTAGGCGGTCAGAATCTGCGGAAGCACAGCGAACAATCCATAAATGAACGTCTCGATAAAGCTGTGATTGAACTCTCCGATAGCGCGGTAATGCTCAAATCCGATATTCCACATTCCAAACAGGCAGCATGGCAATAGGGCTATGACCACTGTGATCATGGTTCTCTTTGAATCGTTGCTGTCGTGGATATGCACTCCTGATGAAGATGTCTCGTTGGGAGTGAAGAGGAATGTGTAGAAGCCGTCGAACACGGAATGCAGCTTCTCGAATCTTCCCCCTTTTTCAAACTGGGGTTTGATTCTGTCTATTCTTTGCTTTAATCCTTTCACGATTTATTTGTTTTCAGTTTTCTGTATTGCTTTAATTACATCGTCTCTTTGCGGAGATAGTCAAGACCTTCCCTGACAATCTTCTGGAGCTCGAGTTTGGAGGTGTCTACAAATTCAGGGAGAGCAAAATCTTCCGGAGCGACTTCATAAATGCCTCTTTCTTCCATTTTCTCGATGTTTTTTGCGAGGATGGCTTTGATAAGGTATTCAGGGTAGATGTCGAAGGGGAAGACTTTATCGTATTCTCCGCTCATAATCATCGCGCGATGCCCTCCTTTGATACGCGCATCAAACTTAAACGGCTTTGAAAGTCCGCGGAGGAAAGCCGGGAATGTTCGGCTTATACTATATTTCTTGGGACTGAGAGATGCCCATCCCATAAATTCGTCAGTCTGGTCTCCTTCTTCAATTACCGTGATCTGACGATAGGGATAGCGCAAGAATCCATCCTCTTTGCTTACACGCCATCCCGTCAGGACATTGCCTGATATAACTCTTACTTTCCCTCCTTCACATTTAATTTCATTCTCAAGGAGAGTAGCGAGGTTGGCTCCGATTGTTGTGGAGACCATATGCGGATTGTCGATGCATGGACCAGTGAGGGCAACCACGGTGCTGTAGTCAAGTTCACCGGTTTCCACGAATTTTCCGATACGGCACGCAGTGACAGCATCAAGTGTCCATACTGTCTCACCTTTATTTACAGGTTTTATATTTGCTATCTGTGTTCCTACATTTCCTGCAGGGTGTGGACCCTTGAATTCAAATACTTCTGCAACACTTGATGTGATTCCGGATCCTGTGGCAACGGAAAGGTAAACCTTCCCCTCTGTCAGGGAAGCAAGAGCTTTCAATCCGCTTTCAAGATATTTTGAATTTCGGGAATCAAGCAAAGCGGGTGCAAGTGGTGCCGTATCGAAAGCCGTAACAAAGATATCGCGTGGCTTTGCATTGAAATCAGGCACAATGTCGTAGGGACGCTGACGCATCATGGCAAATAAACCGGATTTATATAGATTCTGAATAAGAGAATCAGATTTCTCAAATCCGGATACTTTCTCTTCGCCTTCGCGACGCACTGATACATATTCAATCTTGCGTCGTTCGCCGCGGTGAATCTCCACTACTTTACCGCTTACCGGTGATGTCAGTTTGATCTCTTCGCATTCCTTGGCATAGAGGAGGGGAGAGC
>DAWBVG010000113.1:0-3285 GCA_052279865.1 Muribaculaceae bacterium | reverse complement strand
CTTCTATATATCTTACGATGGTTCGACTTGCACAGGAATGGAGCTTGCGTTATCCTCTTGTGTTCGGACAAGGAAACTTCGGATCAATCGACGGAGACTCTCCTGCCGCCATGCGTTATACCGAGGTTAAGCTTGCCCGCATGGGCGAAGAGATGCTTCAGGATCTTGACAAAGATACTGTTGATTTCGTGCCGAACTTTGACAACACGTTGTCAGAACCGGCAGTATTGCCTACCCGTATTCCAAACCTCCTCGTCAATGGAGCTTCAGGTATTGCCGTAGGTATGGCTACCAACATGCCGCCTCACAACCTTACCGAATCTCTTAATGCAGCTTTGGCTCTTATCGACAATCCGGAGCTTGACGTGGAAGGCTTGATGGAGTATATCAAGGCTCCCGACTTCCCCACAGGAGGAGAGATTCTTGGCATTCAGGGCGTGAAAGATGCATTTGAAACCGGTCGCGGAAGGATTGTGCTTCGCGCCAAGACTGAAATCGAATCCGACGGCAACCATGATGCCATCGTAATATCCGAGATTCCTTATGGTGTAATCAAAGGAGATCTCGTAAAGAGCATCGCCGAACTCGTGGACGAGAAGAAGATCGACGGCATAGCCGACATATCCGATACTTCAGCACGTGGTAAAATAAACATCGTAATAGATATCAAGAAAGATGCCAACGCGCGCGTAGTCCTCAACAAGCTTTTCAAGCTCACCCAGCTTCAGACATCATTCAGCGTCAATAATGTGGCTCTTGTAAACGGTCGTCCGAAAACACTGAATCTTAAAGAGATTCTCGAAGCCTTCGTTAACCATCGTCACGATGTGGTTATCCGCCGCACCCGCTTCGAACTCAAGAAAGCAGAGGAGCGTGCCCACATCCTCAAGGGCTTGATGATTGCCGTAGATAATATTGACGAGGTTATCCAGATAATACGTTCTTCAGCCACTGCCGAAGATGCCCGTCAGAAACTCGGTGAAAGATTTGAACTTGACGAAATTCAGACACGAGCAATTGTGGAGATGCGTCTCCGCCAGCTCACCGGTCTGGAAATGGACAAACTGCGCAACGAGTATGATGAGGTGATGAAACTCATCCAGCACTTGAACGACATTCTCAACAACGATCACGTTTGTCGACAGGTAATGAAGGATGAGCTGATTGAAATCCGTGACAAATACGGCGACGAAAGGCGCACGGCAATCAATATGATTTCCGGAGACTTCAATGCCGAAGATTTCTATCCGGATGATCCAATGATTATTACAATCTCTCACCTTGGTTACATCAAACGCACTCCCCTATCAGAATTCCGCGCACAGCACAGAGGTGGTGTCGGTGCCAAAGGCAGCAACACAAGAGACGAGGATTTCATAGAGCATATCTACCCGGCAACAAACCACAACGATATGTTGTTCTTTACAGAAAAAGGACGTTGTTACAGATTGAAAGTTTATGAGATTCCCGAAATGCCTAAGAATTCCAAGGGACGTGCTATTCAGAATATGCTGATGCTTGATGCTGACGACCGTGTCAATGCGTTCATAAGAATCAAGCACCTGAACGATGAGGAATACACGAATTCCCACAATCTCATCTTTGCCACAAAGAACGGTGTCGTAAAGAAGACAAGACTCAAGGAATACTCACATATCAATGCCAACGGCAAGAAGGCTATCAAGATTCTCGAAGGCGATGAGGTGATCCAGGTTCGTCTCACCAACGGAGACACAGAGATTATACTTGCTGACCGCGAAGGACGCGCCATCCGCTTCCACGAAAGCAAAGTCCGTGAAGTGGGTCGCGACTCAATCGGTGTAAGAGGTATGACTCTTGGCAGCGAAAATGACGTTGTCATAGGAATGATTACAATGACCGGAGCTGAAAACGAATCCGTAATGGTCGTGTCCGAAAATGGTTATGGCAAACGTTCAGCCCTTGAAGATTACCGCATCACTAACCGTGGAGGCAAGGGTGTGAAAACGTTATCAATAACTGAAAAGACCGGACAGCTGGTAGCTATAAAGAATGTTACTGACAACAACGACTTGATGATCATCAATCAAAGTGGCATCACACTCCGTCTGCCGGTTGCTTCAATCAGAATCATGGGACGCGCAACGCAAGGCGTGAAACTCATTGATCTCGGCAAACGCGGCGACACAATCGCTTCTGTCTGCAAGGTTGACTCTGATCCGGAAACAGAGATTGAAGAAGAGAGTGAAGAGACAATCACTGCCACCTCGTCGAAAATCATAGAGAATGAAATCAACGAAAATGCTGTTACAGAAGAGAACAGCACGGATGTTGAAAATGAAATATAAACAGAATATTAACCCAATCTTCATATATTATGAAAAAAATCTTGACATTCGCGCTCTGCTTAGCAGCTGCTGGTTCAATGAGCGCACAGAAGCAAGTAGTCGATCAGGCAAACAAGCTTGCAGGTAAGAATGATAAAATCGCTGAAGCTCGCGAACTTATCGGACAGGCTGCCGCTAATCCTGAGACTCAGAATGATGCCCGCACATATTTTGTTGCAGGTAAGATTGAATATGATGCTTTCGACAACTCATTCAAAAAGCAGATGATCAATCCGAAAGACCCCAGCGTTAAACCTCTGGAGATGGGTGAACAGCTCCTCAATGGTTACAACCAGTTCCTCAAGGCAATGTCGCTTGACAGCGTGCCCAATGCAAAAGGTGAAATCAAACCTAAATTCTCAAAAGACATAGCTTCAAAGATCAATGGTCATTTCAATGATTATTTCAATGCCGGTGGAACTTTTTATAATGAAAAGAAATTCTATCCCGAGGCTTATGAAGCTTTCATGATTTACGGCAACATGCCAAAGCAATCTTTTGCTTCAAAAGAGGTTAAATCCACTCCTGACTCTGTTGTGAACACTGCTTTTTTCAATGCAGGTATTTCAGCATACGCCGGCAATAACCTTGAGGCAGGTGCGAATGCATTCAAACACGCTCGTCTTAATAATTCCGATAACTATCAGAATTATGTTTACGAGATCGCTTGCTGGCAGTATCTCGCCGGTCAGGATTCAACAAAGGTTGACAAAGCAAAAGCCGAAATCATGGAAATTGCAGAAGCCGGTCATAAGAAATTCGGTATCTCTCAGCCATTGTTCATCAACAACCTCATCAACTCTCTCGTCCTTGACAATCAGATTGACAAGGCTCTTCAAGAGGTTAACACACTCGTAGCTGAGAATCCCGACAATGCATCTCTTTATGGTCTTCGTGGATATGTCAACGATCGCAAGGG
>DAWBVG010000112.1:0-2754 GCA_052279865.1 Muribaculaceae bacterium | reverse complement strand
GAGCATTCGGAATTGTATGGCTGTACGGTCAGCAAGAAGTCCCATTTGACCTCCAAGAGCGTCTATCTCTCTAACAATCTGACCTTTAGCGATACCGCCAATTGCCGGATTACACGACATTTGCGCAACCCGGTTCATATCCTTGGTAATCAGGAGAGTAGTCGCTCCCAAACGAGCTGCCGCAACTGCTGCCTCGCATCCGGCGTGCCCACCCCCTATCACTATTACATCAAAATCAAACTTCACCCTTATATAATGTTTAATGTGTAATGTTAAATGTTAAATTTTTAATGCCTCTTTTAATGTTTAATGTGTAACGTCGGAATACAAAGCGTGTATCAAAAAAAATAAACATTACACATTAAACATTACACATTAACTTAAGTGCTCGATTCTCTTCTGCCTCCATGATCTCACGTTCACCCGGACCCTTGTCGTTGATGCCGCAAAGATGAAGCACGCCATGAATGATCACACGAAGCAACTCGGATTCATAGCTCACACCTATTTCTGCGGCGTTTGAGGCGACAGTATCGAGAGAAATGACCATATCCCCAGCCACACGATTTCTTCGCGTATAATCGAACGTAATTATGTCCGTGTAATAATCGTGTTGAAGAAAGTTGCGGTTGGTATCGAGGATGTATTCATCATCACAGAAACAATAGTTAAGATTACCGACGGTGTAGCCATGGTCGGCAGCAACTTCTCCTATCCACCTCTTCACCCTCTCAAAATCCAGTTGAGGCATTTTCACCCCTTCTGTCATGAATTCGATCATGTGCGAAAACTAAAATTTAATTTTTAAACATCAACTTTCAATCCAACTTACAAAAATAATAAAAAACGAGCAAAACTCCTCAAAGTTGAAGATAATTAAGACTTCAACAATCATCAGTGCATTATTTTGCCTTCGACTGATTTATTCTATTATAAAATTTCAGAATGTTGATAACATTAGTAATAAATTGTACCTCTGCTAATTAACACATTCATATCCTCGATTTAAGCCTTTGAGAATCGAATATTCCCGGAAATCCCATCAATTACACATGAATTTCTTAGTCAGAACGACAAGAATTATGCCAATTCTCAACAGAAACAACAGCGGACGGAAATCTGTTGATCTCCGTCCGCCGAATATTTTAATTTATCGGATTCTATATAATCAATACTCGTCCCAGCTCTTGATCTTGATGTCTGAGAGTGGAATCTCGCAGAAGGCGCGGATGAAGGCGGAGGCGAGGCGAGCGTTCGTGAGCAAGGGGATGTTAAGGTCGATCGCTGCGCGACGAACCTTGTAGCCGTTGCTAAGCTCTTTCGGAGTCAAATTCTTCGGGATATTGACCACCAATTCAATCTCCTTGTTATGGAGCATTTCAAGCGCTTGTGGGTGCCTTCCGTCGCTCGGGAGGTATACTTGTATTGCCGGCACTCCATTTTCCGCTAAAAAGCGCTGTGTGCCCTCTGTGGCGTATATTACATATCCCTTACGATGGAGCATCCTTGCCGGTTCAAGAAGATCTACCTTCGAACGGGCTGTTCCTCCACTTATCAGGACTGTTTTCTTCGGTATTGTGTAACCCACGGAAAGCATTGCCTTCAGGATTGCCTCGGATGTGTCATCTCCGATACATCCGACCTCACCTGTTGACGACATATCCACACCAAGCACGGGGTCTGCTCCCTGCAGACGGGAGAAGGAGAACTGTGATGCCTTGATACCTACATAATCAAGATCAAATGCTGATTTAGCGGGTTTGTCAACGTTCAGACCGAGCATCACGCGAGTGGCAGTATCGATAAAGTTCTGCTTGGAAACCTTGGAAACGAAGGGAAAACTGCGCGATGCTCTGAGGTTACATTCAATTACCTTGATGTCGTTATCTTTTGCAAGGAACTGAATGTTGAATGGTCCGGAAATATGGAGAGCCGCAGCGATACGCCCTGAAATCTTCTTGATACGCCGCATTGTCTCCACATAGAGTTTCTGAGGCGGGAACTGGATGGTTGCGTCTCCGGAATGCACGCCCGCAAACTCAATGTGTTCGGAGATCGCGTAGAGCTTGATGTCGCCGTTCTGAGCCACTGCATCCATCTCTATCTCCTTTGCTCCTTGTATGAATTCGGTAACAACCACAGGATGCTGTTTCGAAACGTTCGCCGCCAACTTGAGGAACCGCTGAAGCTCGTCTTCGTTGGAACATACGTTCATTGCAGCTCCTGAGAGCACGTAAGAAGGACGAACAAGCACCGGGAATCCGACCTCTTCTACAAAGAGATCTATATCCTCCATTGAGGTCAGCTCACGCCATCGAGGCTGGTCAACACCGATAGAGTCGCAAAGAGAGGAGAACTTGTTGCGGTCTTCGGCATTGTCGATATCCTTTGCCTGCGTGCCCAGAATATTGACCTTTGCCTCATCAAGACGCATGGCGAGGTTATTCGGAATCTGACCACCGGTTGAAAGTATCACACCGTGAGGCACCTCAAGTTCGAGAATATCCATCACACGCTCATATGTAAGCTCATCGAAATAGAGACGCTCACACATGTCGTAATCGGTCGATACAGTCTCAGGGTTATAGTTTATCATGACAGGGCGATAACCGGCTTCTGCAACGGTCATAAGGGCATTTACGCCGCACCAGTCAAACTCCACGGAGCTTCCAATACGGTAAGCACCAGAGCCAAGCACAACAACCGAACGTTTGTCGCCCAGATAATTCACATCATTTTGCGCACCGTTATATG
>DAWBVG010000111.1:0-5356 GCA_052279865.1 Muribaculaceae bacterium | reverse complement strand
TATAAGTTTAAAAGTTTAAATTGATACAAATCCATTGTTCGCGTCAAATATAAACTTCTAAACTGCGCTTGCGCGGATAAACTTCTAAACTTCAACTTTCCGCTTGCGAAAGTTGAATTATTTAGTATATCTTGTATTCGTCTGTGGAGAATACGCGTGGACGTTCCATTGTTTCGGTATAGGTGTTTCCAAACTTGTCGGTGACAGTGATGTTGAGGTCGGTTGTTGCATCAGGACATTGCACGAGGAAGAAATGGAAACGCTGAGTCGTGTATGTTCCGGGTGTGGAATTTACTCCGCCTCGGTCCCAGTAGGGTATCGTCAACGCCGCAATAGAGAGTGGGTCATAATAATACACCTGAGTCGTAGTAAGTTCTGTGCCGGAGGCTGTCTTGACCGTAATCTTGCTGTCAGTGTTCCAGTTCCAAACATTAATAAGAATTTGATTGGTGTGCTTACCAGAGCTATAAGCTGTGATATAACGGTCGTTGAACACCTTTAGGGCTGCGGCGTTAGTGAGATTCTTCCAGGTAGTGCCACTGAAATCAACATTATTGAGATCATAAGTACGGAAGAGGATTCGCTCATCCATATCAGTGCCCTTGTAGGTCCATTCAGAGGTTTTTCCCTTGATGTCGAAAATCGCATATCCATAAGGCGTTCCATCCGTGCAGATAGGCACCCCCGGAGTGTAGTAACCGGAATACCACCAGTCGCCACAAATGGCTGGGATATTGTGTTCGTATATCGGATGGCTGTAACCTTTCATTGCCCCGTCGGTTGGCAGGATGGTATGTTGCTGATGAAGGTGACCGCTGACGAAGTGCACTTCGCGTCCTGTGGTAAGTTCAATCATTTTCTCGACTTGGGTCTTTGTCTCAGATCTGATAATGTAATTGTTTGCTGTCTTGGAGTCCACATACCATTGACTGCCATGAGTGATGATATATATGGGCGCTCCCTGGGCAACATATGAGAGATCTTTTTCAAGCCATGCCATTTGTGGCCCATAATAATATTGTGTGTAAGGAGTGCTGTCTGAGGCAGTGGCAGGAGAAATATTGATGTTATCCATCACTACGAAATGCACCTGACCGATATTGAAAGAATACCAGGCGGGAGAGATATAGGTGATGAAAGGATTTATACCGGCGCCATAACTTGAACGGTCGTTTGGATCATGATCATGGTTTCCACTACACTGATAAATAACCATGTCATTTATATTCTCGTTGATGGTTTTGCGATAGCTGGAGAGTTCATAACCGTTTTTCCAGTAAGCATCCCAAGTCATATCCCCAAGAGTAATTCCGTATATATGCTCAGATGAATGAGTTCCTTTATATGTGGTTAGGTCACGGCAGAATTTTTTAAATTGCGCTATGTCCTGGCTTCGGTTGGCGAGGTGCATGTCACCTAAGAAAATCACCTTGAAATTATCCTGATTTTCCACTTTCTTAAGAGTGAAGGAAATATTCTCCGGGAGGGATGCAGTAAGAGATGTGCGCTGATACATTTTCGGCATGACACCATCAGTCAACGGCTCGTAACCGGATGGAACGGACATGAATACTATTCCTTCCGATTTATTGGATTCCATGCCGTAGATACCTTCGGAGTTAGTGATGCAGCAGTCAATACCGTCGCTTATCACCACGCCCGGAACCGGGGTGCCGTCTTCCGTTTCCACAATTCCGTAAACAGTCGCTCCTTGCGGGATTGATATTTTACGGCTTACAACAGTTATTTTTGTCTGTCCCAATTCAGTGCGTTTCCCATTGCGGAGGAGAGAAATTTTGTAAGTGCCGTCTTTAAGATTTTTCGGGGCAGGGATTGTGAAATGGTCGTCGGCTGCTTCTTTTACGACACAAGGAGTAGATTGCCCTCCGTTTTCCAGAAGGATATTATCTGAGGTTGTGATGCTTCCTCCTTTTTGCTCGAACGTGATGTCGCTGTTCTTTACCACATCCATATTCGCGGGTATCGTCACATTGATTTCAGATGTGACAGGTCCTTCCGGAGTCTTCGGGTCATCATCTTTGCAAGACCCTAAAAGACATAGCCCTATTATGGACATCAATACAGGGTTGATGATTTTACTGAAATTTTTTGTCATGGTTGTTATGGTTTTAACTTAGTATTCGTATCGGTTAGATTCGGTTGCTTTTTACAATACATATCTCAGGCAAGTTGCCAGAATAATACGGAATTAGAGGGAAGCCGCCTTATCAGCAGAATCTGTTGAGCCATGAGTATGTAGATTATTAGTTTTGTTACAGTTATGGTTTAAGGTGAGGTGTCTAACGGTTGGAGTGAGTTTTTCAATGTTAATGATGCTTCAGAAGAAGTTGCATTTACGTATGAATTAATCCTTGCAGGCACTTAACCCTAAGTATCTCTTGGCGAGAGATACTTAAAATTTATATGTTCTTGTATCATAATGGTATATAATTATATTTTATATTTTTTAACACATTTTGAGGCTGTTCATATACTGATTTATCGGGTCGGATAGCCCGGTGTGTTTCTTCTCTTTAAGAAGGAATCTGCTCCATACATGTAAATCGGGATCTGATTATGACGGTCTACGGGGCACCAAGGTGCCTTCACTCAACCGGCTTCGCCTAAACATTGAGTCAGTTTAGATAGGAAAAGTGAGATTGGGAGGAGATAAAAAGAATGTTAAAATATAATTGTGCTGAAGATGATGAAGGGACGAATAATGATAGTAAAGGAGGAAGATATTGATGGCAATCTTTCTCTTTTTATGTTTAAAAACATGCTATGAATGAGAGAGTTGGTGCAATCTATTGCCCCGCAAGGAGGATTTGAATAGATTTTTATAAATTTTTTTGATTAATTTGAAATTATATAAATTTTTTTACATATCTTTGCCAAGTAAATAAGTATCTCTCGCCAAGAGATAATCAGAATGCAGACGATGAAAACACCTATAGTTTGTGTTTCTGATTTACCGAAAATTACCATTTCATCCATGAAATGCAACTAAACTTGAAGCTGTCTTGATTTTGAATTTCATACGTAAATGCAACTTCTTCTGAAGCATCATTGACATTGAAAAACTCCCCTTCAACCTTAGGACATCTCGCAAGACTACCATAACTAAAGAACTAAAGCCATAACCTTCATCATTATCCTGAAGGGGGCGAAACATTAGAACAATTTAATAATAACCATGACTCAGAAAATCAGCAATCTACTGAAGACTATGCTTGTGGCAACCCTGTTTGCCGGATTCATTGTTTCCTGCAAAGATGACAAGCCGAGCGGAACAACTACCGTCACAAATGAATTCAATGTCACCATTCCAGAGAATGTTGATCTCGTGAAGGGTGGCACCATCACAATCCCACAAGAGGGTGGTGGCATTACTACTGCCGAGAAAATCTATCTTGAAATCGGCGGACAGCTCACTCTTTGTGATATAATTGAGGCGGGAGCAGATTATTTTACTTTCTCAGTGCCTAAGAATATTGAAACCGGCACTTACAAGATTCATGTCGGCAAGAATGGAAAACGCACCCTCCTTGGCACACTGAAGATTACTATCGTGGCGCGACAGATTCCGATTCCTCAAGGTGCAACAGTATATGGCATCATTGAGACGTCTGACGGTAAACCTGTGGCGAATGTTGTTGTCAGCGATGGCGAGAATTGCACTGTTACAAACTCCGATGGTATCTATGGTCTTGCTTCCGACAAAGAACAGGGTTATGTATTCATGTCAGTTCCGTCAGGATACGAACCTGAAACAAACGGTGTATTCCCCAAGATGTATCAACGCACGGCTTTAAACAAGGATGTGCCTGAAAACATATCATTTACTCTTAATAAGGTTGATGGTCAGGATAATTTCAAGGTGCTTTTCTTCGGAGACATGCACCTTGCCAACCGCAGTCAGGATATTCTCCAATATAAGAAATTCTGCACTGACGTGACCACATACCAAGGCAATCATGCTTCCGAGAAGATATATGGAATTACACTCGGCGACATGACTTGGGATCAGTATTGGAAAAACGGTTATGAACTTCCCAACTATGTGAAGACCATCAACGAGAATATCAAGAACATGGCTGTTTATCAGGTGATCGGCAATCATGATCATGATCCGAAAGCCGTGGCGAGCAACAAAGCTGCCACAAGTCCGATGCTGACTCATGTAGCGCCGGCATGGTATTCTTTCAATATCGGTCAGATTCATTTCGTAGTTCTTGACAATATCGATTGCCAGCTGTACGACGGAGTGGCAGACCGTCCGTATAAGCAGAGTGTTTATGGTCCGCAGCTCGCATGGCTGGCAAAGGATCTTAGCTATGTTGACAAATCTACTCCGGTCTATGTGATTACACATGCATCACAGTTCTCTTACAGCACAAAGACTGCCAATGCTTATTCGTTGCGTGCTAAAAGTGCCTCCAATCCATATATGAATGCAGATGAATTGCTTGCTGCTTGTGCCGGATACGAGGTGCATTTTGTAAATGGTCACCTGCATCTGCAGCATACTGTATTGCCGACGGATATTCCCGCCAATAGCTACAGCCATCCGGTATATGAGCACAACATCCCTGCTGTTTGCGGCGACTGGTGGTATTCCGGTTATTATACTCCCGGCGTAAGCGTATGTTGCGATGGCACACCGTATGGATACGCCATCTTCGATTTCACCGGTAAAAACGTTAAATGGAATTATAAGGGCACAGGCATGGATGAGAAGATTCAGTTCCGCGCTTATGACCTCAACAATGTGGATTTCAGCAATGTGCAGTGGAAGAACCTGAAAGATTCTAAGGTTATAAAGACATTTACCGATCGTTATGTGGCGCCTTATGCGCCCGGCACACGCAAGGACCAAGTGCTTGTGAATGTATGGAACTGGAATTCGGATTGTAAGATAGAAGTGAAGACCGGATCAGGGGAGACATTGGCGGCAACACAGATTGTGGCATATGATCCACTTTCGATTGCGGCTCTCACCATTCCTTATTGGGATCGCGATGCTTTGACTTCTATTCCCGGTACTGGAACATCTCAGCGCTTTCACTTCTTCCAGGTGCAATGTCCTGATGCAGACACTGATCTTGAGATTACTGTAACCGACAAGTTCGGCAATGTATATAAGGAGACAATGGAACGTCCTAAAGTATTCTCAACTGATGCATACCGCTTAAACTAATTCAACTTTCGCAGGCGGAAAGTTAAAGTTTATAAGTTTACCCGCGCAAGCGTAGTTTAGAAGTTTATATTTGACGCGAACAATGGATTTGTATCAATTTAAACTTTTAAACTTATATTCTCTTAAACTTTAAGTTGAAGCTAGCGAAACTTAGAT
>DAWBVG010000110.1:0-7095 GCA_052279865.1 Muribaculaceae bacterium | reverse complement strand
TATAAGAGACAGATTCCGCCCCATTAATCCCCCCCTCGCTTATGTTCGATAAAGCACCCGGTCCCATCGGTATCTTCGATTCCGGCTACGGAGGTCTTACAATCCTCCGTGAGATTCGCCGACACCTTCATGAATACGATTATCTATATCTCGGGGACAACGCACGTGCCCCTTACGGCACCCGCAGTTTCGACATCGTCTACGAATTCACACGTCAGGCAGTCGAAGAGCTTTTCAATCGAGGATGCCACCTCGTGATACTCGCCTGCAACACAGCCTCAGCAAAAGCATTGCGCTCCATTCAGCAACATGTGCTTCCTGTCACCGATCCGGATCGCCGTGTGCTCGGTGTGATCCGCCCTACTGTAGAAATACTCAGTGAAATGACAAAAACCGGTCATATAGGATTACTTGCTACTCCAGGAACAGTTCGAAGCCATTCATACACAATGGAGGTGGAAAAACTGAATCCGGAAATGAAAATCACGGAAAAAGACTGTCCGATGTGGGTGCCACTTGTAGAGACAGGGGAATTCAACGGACCCGGAGCTGATTATTTTGTAAAGAAATATATAGACGCGATCCTCGAAGAAGATCCGGATATTGACACCCTCATACTCGGATGCACCCACTACCCTCTCCTATTGCCGAAAATCAGACAATACACACCGGAGCATGTCCGCATTCTTCCGCAAGGAGAATTAGTGGCGGAAAGTCTCGCAGATTATTTGCAGCGTCATCCGGAAATGGGAAGGAAATGCACCAAGGGAGGAACAATAAAATTCCTCACCACCGAAAGTCCTGATAAATTCGACACCCTCGCATCTCTCTTCATGCAATCTCCTGTAACCTCAACGCGCATTACATTATGAAACTTGAAGAAATTAAAATAAGACTCCGCACCGCACCATATGAGGTTGCGGTGGAAGTCCTTACAAAATATATTGCGGAGCATCCCGAAGATGACGAAGCATTGACATGCCGTGGCATGAAACACTGGGGAGCAGGCAAACGCTCACTCGCCCTCAACGACTACCTTGCCGCCATCGAAATCAATCCCGATTCCCGCGCCCGCGCAGCGCTCCGCGCCGCTACCGAAATCCTCGACTACCGCAATAAAGACCTATACAATCCTTAAAGTAATGTTTAATGTTAAATGTGAAATGTGAAATGTGAAATGTGAAATGTGAAATGTGAAATGTTAAATGTTAAATGTTAAATGTGAAATAAATTTGAGACGAATGCTTATCGTGACAACCCATTACACATTTAACATTTAACATTACACATTAATTAAAACTTCCTTACGCTTACCGTCAGTTGTTTTGTAGGAAATACGATATTTGCCTTTGAATCCACGGAAACGTAATGTCTTATCGCTGTCTGCAGTTAGAATCAGATTTGTGCGCCATTCTTTGTTGAGGAGATCATTGAGAGCATAATAGGCAGTCTTGGGATGCATTTGACGGTCGAAAAGACCGGACTTGTTTGGTTCGCCGGGTGCGCCGCAGTCGTCAACAACGTTCCACCAAGTAATACCCATCATTTTCGGGTTGCTGAACCACAGACGATACAGGTTTCTTGCGATTACCGCCTGTATAGCCCTGCCACGCTCATCATCTCCCGGTGAAGTTATGGTGATTTCACTCAGATGAATTGGCACACCCGTTTCTCCAAGCATCTCCATCCAGCGGCGCACCTGATTAGGCGTCTGACGTTCCTTTCCTGCGGCAATGTCGAGACAGTTCTGCGGTTTGAAAAGATGCATTTGCGCTCCTACAATATCTATCTTGGCGCCACGTCCGAGCAATTCTTTCACTTCATTCGCATAACCCTGCGTCATCTTATAGTCGTTGATGTTTAAAGCGACACTCTTTGGGAAACTGCGTGCCGCAACCGACAATGCCCGATATGGATAATCACCCGGCATGAAGCCATATTTGCTTTTGCAGAATGCATTCCCCGGGATGATGCGATCAGCCTCATAATCAATCGTGCTTTCGTTCACTATGTCCCAGCTTGGGATAGTGTCGCCATATCGTTGCGCCACCTCCTCTATGCGTCGGTCAAATTCCCGGCTCATGCGGTCGATGAAATTGGGGAAACGATTATATATTTCGCATGGTGTCATGGCTTCGTAAGCCTCATTGAAAATGTCACCATCCTTATAGTTTTTCAAATCCGCCCGCTCCACAATCATCTCGTTGTAAAGACGTCTTTCAGCGCCATCCAAAAAGCTTTCCATCCATTCAGGATGATGCCATTTACGGTTTCCCCATATGAGTACATGTCCATGCATTCTTATCCCTTTCTCTTTACAAAACTCCACGATCTGATCAGTGGATGGACGACGCCAGTTTGGTTGGTAATAAGGTTCGCTGCAAGTGTTCCAGAATTCTTCTGTGTCGTGTTCAGATGTTGAAAAACGCAAATGACCCGGCTGAGGTTCGAAAGTTTTCCAATAGAAAGGCACGGTTGCCCCGTTGAAAAGAGATCCGAACACTTCGCGGTAGCGGCGATTGGCATCCTTGCTGCCAAGCTGATTGAAATTGAAGATATGCGCACCGAACACAAAATCATGTGTCAATTGCTCAACCTTGACTTCCGTGCCCGGACGGCAGTCGGCAAGTATCACCTCGGCATCCGCCTTCCTGTATTTCTCAATATCCTCATCTATACGCTTTTGCTCCCGATCATCCCACTTCTTCCAGTAGGCATCGCTCATGACACCTTTCACATCCTCGCTTTTTGTTTTCGGATAAAGTGATTTCTCAGCATCATAAGGTATGACCTCAAACGTCGCTTTCCCTCGGATATCAGCAGATGAAGCCGCAACGATAGCCTCAAACTTTCCAGGTTCGCAAACCCAGCATCCCTTGCCATCGTCATAATAACTGAGCGCACTCTTATCGATAGTGAAAGATACCAATTTAGCCTCGCCGGGAGCAAGATTTATCTTTCGGAAACCTTTCAGCTCTTTCACCGGGCGAGGTAATGATGATTTAAGATCAGCGACATAAAGCTGAACAATCTCGGCGCCTTCACGCTCACCCGTATTTCTTACGGAGACAGAAACAGTAAGTTTACCCTCCGGAGTGATTTTAGCATTGTCAACCCATGGTTTGCCATAACTGAATTCAGTATAGCTCAACCCATGACCGAACGGGAAGAGAGGTTTTGTCTTACTTCTGTCAAAATGGCGGTAACCCACAAAAATCCCCTCCTCATAGTTGCAGTCCACTATCTTGCTGCCGTCTTCTCTCGGAGTTCCAGGATAAGTGCCTAAGGCATGGGCAGGAACATCTTCGAGAGCCGCAGGGAAAGTCATCGGCAGTTTACCGGAAGGATTGACATCCCCGACAAGTATCGAGGCGAGTGCGTTGCCGCATTCAGTACCCAAATACCACGCCTGCACGATTGCGGGAACATCGTTTACCCAAGGCATTGCCACAGCATTTCCGGAAATATTCACAACAACCATATTTTTGTTGACCTTTGCCAGCTCTGCAATCACGCGATTCTGATCGTATGGCAGTTCAAGACTTTCACGATCGCGGTCTTCACAATCCTGATGCTTCGCCTTGTTGAGACCTCCTACAAAAATCACGTAATCGGCATCCCGGGCAATATCCACAGCTTCTGCAATCAATTCATCGGCTGAGCGATTCTCCTCAGCATAACTTCCCTTGAGACCATCCTTGTTTCCGACATATCCTCGGGCATAACGTATTCTGGCTTTATCTCCAAGTCTCGATTGTAATCCTTGCAACGGAGATACTTCATATTTAACCTTCAGACTGCTGCTTCCACCGCCAAACGACATCATCTTCACGGCATTCTCCCCTACAACGGCAATCACCGGAGTGTTGTCAAGGTTCAAAGGAAGGAGACACCCTTTGTTTTGCAGCAACACAATACCCTCTTCTCCGATTCGGCGAGCGGCGGCAATGTGCTCTTCAGTGCGAAAATACCCGAAATCCCGTTTTTTATCAAGCACCGTGCGATACATAAGGCGCAACACCCGGCGCACCTTGTCATCAAGAGTTTTCATATCCGCCTTACCCTTCTTAAGGAGTTTCAGATACGGATCGGCAAGATAATAATTATTGTATGCATTGCTTGATCCGCTGCTGAGACCATCGGTCCAGGTGCCAAATTCAAGGTCAAGTCCATTGGTGATTGCCTCGGACGTGTCATGCGTGCCTCCCCAGTCAGAGATTACCACGCCGTCAAATCCCCATTCTTCTTTAAGGATATCGTTCAGCAGATGACTGTTATGACATCCATGCTGATTTCTATAGAGGTTATAGCTTCCCATTACCGACCAGACACCGGCGTCTACCGCAGCCTTGAAAGCAGGCAGATATATCTCGTGCAAAGCACGGTCCGAGACAATGACATTGGTTGTATGGCGGTTTTTCTCATGATTATTGAGCGCAAAATGTTTTACACATGCCGCCACACCGTTGCTTTGCACCCCCTTGATGTATGGAGCACACATCTCCGAAGCGAGATAAGGGTCTTCACCCATATACTCGAAATTTCTACCGTTTAGCGGAGTGCGGTAAATATTCACACCCGGACCGAGAAGCACGTCCTTCTTACGGTAACGTGCCTCCTCCCCTACATTCTTGCCATAGATCGCACTCACCTCCGGATTCCAGGTTGCAGCAAGACACGTCAGTGCCGGGAAGGCGGTGCAGGAATCATTTGTCCAGCCTGCACCTTGCCACTTATCCCAGAACACCTCGGCGCGCACGCCATGAGGACCGTCAGAGGTCCACAGCTCGGGAATGCCGAGCCGTGGAATACCATGAGAGGAAAATTTCGATTGCGCATGTAGGATCGCAACCTTCTCCTCAAGAGTCATGCGCGACATCAAGTCGTCAATCCTTTTCTCAATCGGTTTGCTGTCATCGAGATAGACCGGTGTGTCCGCGAATACGGGTAGCACCGCCACTGCTGCGACAGCGGCATATATCAAATGTCTCATCAATTCTATAATGTTAGTTGGAGTAGGTATAATTCAGACTTTTAGAATATCATCTTTTCTCCCCATACCGGCACATATGCCTCGCGTGGTGCGAACTGTTCCACTCTCTCAAAAGCTTTGCTGTAGGGCCAGCGGTAATTATCGATGGCGTGACTCAGTTCATTAATATGCGACACAAGCGTAACCTTCGGCTCTATCTTGTTAAGCGCCTGAGTGAAATTCATGTTTATGCCTCCGTGAGGGATGAATATATCCACCGGTTTTGTCTTTGAAAGCTGCGAAGCGTTGTATGTGTCGCCGATGTGATAGATTATTTTATTACCCGTGTCAGCTCCACAGTCAATCTGATATGTCACACAGAAATTCTTAAGCGCGGCGCTATGGTCGGCAAGCGCAACAACCATCTCCATCCCTTCAGCCGGCTGAATGGTTTTCTTGCCGGTAATCTTGTATCCATTATCCACAAAATTCGAATAAACCGGCTTTCCCGCAACCTTCATGGCATCATTCATCTCCTGACTATAATGATCCACATGCTCATGAGTGATGCAGAGAAATTCTATGTATGGCACCAACTGTGCCGCTTCGCGATGCTTGAGGTCGATTCCGAAACAATGACTCGGAGTCTTAACCACATACCCCATGTTATACAGATGCCATATTGCCACCTTACCCTGGGGCACATTTTCCGCTTGCACTTCGCGCACTATCCTCTGCAATGCCTTCTTATAATATTCAAGAATAGTGTTTGATTCCATCTTAGATGCTTCCGAGGCAGACGCGAGCTTATAATATTTATCATAATCCGCCTTAGAACAGGCATCGCTGAATTTCTGCACCTCGTTTATGAGATTCATGCGTGTCTGGTCGGGATTCAGACATGAAGTCTGATCAAGGAGCTGTGTGATAACTGTTGACATTGTAACCGAAGAGGGAGGAGGCGTTGGTGTAGGTTCAGGATTGGGAGAATCCGGCTCGTCACCACCACATGCCTGCACGCCCATAAGGGCGCAGCAGACAAATATAGAGAGGAGAGAGAATCTTATCATATTCTTTTTCATAATATTCATTTTTTAGTAAAGGTCAATATTCCGGCATCATTCCCTGCTGAAAGATCAACTACCATTTCATAAGTTGCTCCATCTTCAAGCGTTACGCCATCTGCGAGATAGATATTGTGAGCCTCCTTGCCGGGAACGCCGATAACAAGCTGGTCAGTGTTCAAAGTCAGCCTTTCCGGCTTGAAAGTAGCACCCCAACCGGGTTGATCAAAAATTCTAAGGGTAAACTTGGAGGCATTAAGTGATTTTCCAGCTATGAAGGTAAGTCGGAACTTTTTATCACCAATTGGCGCGAAAGGCACCATTTTCGCCGGTGACCAGCCTATCTGATAATTGGCAAAATCCGGTTTACCCACACCTGTACCCATAAGCCAGATTGTGCCGGAACCATCCGCCTGTAGGCTCTCCAACTCACCGTAACTATCAATCTTAACGACCGTAAAATACTTATTGTCGAGATCCACCGTGACGCGATAATCACCATCGGCTGCCATGAACTGCAATTTTCCGTCCGGTCTGACGAGAAAATAATCCGCATCAACCCACCAGTCTGAGAAGTCTGGGAAACCGAGATGATCAATCTCCTGGTTTTTCGTAAGATATAAGTCAGAGCTATATATGGCTCCCGATACCATCGAGAAATCCTGATCATCAAATTTCAGTTCCCCTTTCGGAGAAAATTCATATGTGAGGGTATTGAAAGAGATGGTGAAAGCACCCCCTATAAGACTTCTAAAACCGATATTGGATGTTCCTCCCTGCTCGATGTTCTCCCCCTTGAAACCGAAGGTAAGTTCCCTTCCATTGTCACCATAAGCCGGAGCAACAATTATTCCACGCAGGTCGGAAGGATATTCAGCTGTAGCTGCATACTCATTTTCGGAGACACGGTTTAGTGTATATTCCGTCCCGTCTTCACCTCTGAGTGTAAGATAAGGAAAATCCGGATACTCTACATCGAATTCCACTTCTGTTTCCGTTGTGGTGAAATTGATGTTCTGAAGCACGAGACGTAGTTTTACCTTAGTGCCGGAAGCATAT
>DAWBVG010000109.1:0-4313 GCA_052279865.1 Muribaculaceae bacterium | reverse complement strand
ACTTTAGCCTTATGACGAGGTGAACAATGATAATACACCGGCACATGATTGGAATTGGTATAATATTCTTTGTCAGTCACACCGGGTATGATGCCGAATGTCTTTCTGTCTTTCTTTGTGAATTTACCCGATAAACCTTCAGCCGGCGTTGCAAGCACGGAATAGTTATGTCCATAAGTTTCACAATACTCATTAACTCGACTTCTCATATGCTTGACAATGCGCAATCCCAACGCCTGAGCCTCCTCACTCTCTCCGTGATGTTTTCCGATAAGCGCAATAAGACATTCCGCAAGACCGATAAATCCGATTCCCAACGTGCCTTGGTTGATCACGGATTCAATCGTATCATTGGGACCAAGAGCATCAGCACCGTTCCATAAAGCGCTCATCACAAGGGGGAACTGTTTAGCCAGAGCTGTTTTTTGGAAATTGAAACGTTCATTCAGTTGCAATGCAGTGATATCAAGAACTTCGTCAAGTTTCTCAAAGAACCTTTCAATACGTTCTTCCTTATCCTGCACATTCATAAGCTCGATTGCTATACGAACAATATTCACTGTTGAAAATGATATATTTCCTCTGCCAATCGAAGTTTTTTCACCATAACGGTTTTCGAACACACGTGTGCGACAGCCCATCGTTGCCACTTCGTATTTATATCTTTCCGGATCACTGGCATCCCATTTCTCATGATGATTAAAGGTGGCGTCAAGGTTTACGAAATTAGGGAAGAATCGTCTTGCAGTAACCTTGCAGGCGAGCTTATATAGATCGTAATTAGGATCTTCCGGCAAATAGCTGACACCTCTCTTCTTTTTCCATATCTGGATGGGGAAGATGGCTGTTGCACCATTCCCTACGCCTTCATATGTGGAATTCAATAACTCCCGGATTACGCAACGCCCTTCTGCTGAAGTATCTGTTCCGTAATTGATTGAAGAGAATACAACCTGATTTCCACCACGCGAATGGATTGTGTTCATATTGTGAATAAACGCTTCCATTGCCTGATGCACACGTTCCACTGTTTTGTTGACAGCATGTTGCACCAAACGGCTATCGCCCTCAAGACCTTCAAGATCTTTTTTCAAGAAATCTTTGATTTCAGCATTATAAAGATGCTTGAGATCTTTCCCTGTTAACTGCTCAAGGGTCTTGATCTCTTCAATATAGGAACTCCTTACAAAAGGTGCAAGATAGAAATCAAAAGCAGGTATTGCCTGACCACCATGCATCTCATTCTGAGCTGTCTCAAGTGAAATACATGCGATTATACTTGCCGTTTCAATACGTTTAGCCGGGCGCGACTCGCCATGACCGGCAACAAACCCCTTCTTTAATATTCTGTCAAGAGGATGCTGCACGCAGGTTAAACTTTTAGTAGGGTAGTAATCTTTATCGTGAATATGAAGATAGTTGTTTTTAACCGCTGCCTTTACATCGGGACTCAACAGATAATCATCCACAAACGGTTTTGTAGTCTCGCTTGCAAACTTCATCATCATGCCGGCAGGTGAATCCGTGTTCATGTTGGCATTTTCGCGGGTGATGTCATTGTTTTTCGCCTCTATTATTTCGAGGAACATATCTCGAGTCTTGGCACGACGAGCAATCGAGCGTTGGTCGCGATATGCGATGTATCTTTTTGCAACATCCTTTCTCGCTGATTTCATCAACTCGATCTCAACCTTGTCCTGAATCTCCTCAACTGTCATCCTCTCTTTACCACCCATTCCGATTCTATCGGTGATTTTTTGCAACAAAGCCTCATCTTCACCCATCTCGGTGGTGAGCATTGCCTTGCGGATAGCAGCCTTGATTTTCTCCTCATTGTAGCCGACAACCCGACCATCTCTTTTTTCAACTATCTGTATCATATATTGTCTTCATTTTTGATGGTGCAAAGGTAGAACTATTAAATGTATTGAGCAAATTATTTAGTATAAATTTATCAACAAAATTTTTATTTTGGAAAACTTTTTAAATACATAAAATTTTGAATTAATTGGGTTTCAACTATTTAAAAATTATTTTGGAAAACTTTCAATTAACACAAAAGAATATTATTGATAAAATTATGATATGATAAATTTCATGTTGCACAACATATACGCGTTATGACGAATATTTTGTAACTTTGTATATAAGTTTATAAAAGATGAGATAAAATCACCGATTCTTATAGTAAATTGTTATAGATTAAAACTAATGATATTTTAACATGTCGACAATCGATAAATCTAGTCTGAAAGAAGAGGCGTTGCGTTATCACGAGGAGTGGACGCCGGGCAAAATCGAGGTTATTCCAACTAAACCATATGCCAACCAGCACGACCTGTCTCTGGCATATTCACCGGGTGTTGCCTATCCATGCAAAGAAATTGAAGCCGACAATTCCCTTGCCTACAAATATACCGACAAAGGGAACATTGTAGCTGTGGTATCCAATGGCACCGCAGTGCTTGGTCTTGGCGACATCGGCGCCATCGCCGGCAAACCGGTGATGGAAGGGAAAGCTCTTTTATTTAAAATTTTCGCAGGCATCGACTCATTCGATATTGAAGTGAATGAAAAGGATCCCGACAAATTGGTTGAGATTGTCAAAGCAATCAGCCCCACATTCGGAGGAATAAACCTTGAGGACATAAAGGCACCGGAATGCTTCAAAATCGAAAGCCGCCTCAAGCAGGAATGCGACATTCCAGTTATGCATGACGACCAGCACGGCACTGCCATCATATCAGGAGCGGCCCTCTTAAACGCACTCGAAGTGCAAGGCAAACAAATTGACAAGATACAACTTGTGATCAATGGCGCCGGCGCAGCTGCCATAAGTTGCGCCAAACTATATCTTCAGCTTGGCGTGCGTCGCGAAAATGTTGTTATGTGCGATTCCAAAGGAGTGATCCGGAAAGACAGAACCGACATCAATGCTCAAAAGAGAGAATTTGCCACAGACAGAGACGTTCATACTCTTGCCGAAGCAATAGTGAATGCTGATGTATTTCTCGGACTCAGCGTTGCCAACGCCCTGACCCCCGAAATGCTCCTCACAATGGCTTCCAAGCCCATAGTGTTCGCACTTGCGAACCCCGAACCTGAAATTGCTTACGAAGTCGCAAAATCGACTCGCGAAGACATCATTATCGCCACAGGCCGTAGCGATTACCCAAACCAGGTGAACAATGTTCTCGGATTTCCATACATATTCAGAGGTGCGTTAGACAGCAGAGCAACCGAAATCAACGAGCAAATGAAGCTTGAAGCTTGTCGGGCAATAGCAGCGCTTGCAAAAGAAGAGGTGCCCGAATCGGTTAAAGAGGCATATGGTGGCGTTGATTTCAAGTTTGGCAGAGATTATATCCTGCCAAAACCCTTCGATGAAAGATTGCTTTTCCGAGTTGCACCGGCGGTAGCAAAAGCTGCGATGGAAACGGGAGTTTCACGCCATCAGATTAATGATTGGAAACGTTATGAAGAGGAATTGAAAATGCGCATGGCATCACTTAAGAAATAACCGGATTCCCGATATCTCTCACAAGTTATCAGGAGCAATCTTTCCAATATTATGAAAACGGCATAAATTTTCCGATGAAAAGGGAATATTTATGCCGTTTTACATTAATATTTCATTATATTTTTGTAACTTTGCATATAAATGCCCCGATTAAGGAGCAAATATGAAAACATCAAATAAATTTTCCATAAGTCATGGCAAAAGAACTAAAGAATTTCACCAAACGATCAGATAATTATTCACAGTGGTATAACGAATTGGTTGTCAAAGCTGATTTGGCTGAACAATCTGCAGTAAGAGGCTGTATGGTAATTAAACCTTACGGCTATGCAATCTGGGAAAAGATGCAGCAAAATCTCGATAGAATGTTCAAAGAGACTGGCGTTCAAAATGCATACTTCCCACTTCTTATACCGAAATCATTTCTTTGTCGTGAGGCTGAACATGTTGAGGGCTTTGCCAAGGAATGTGCCGTTGTGACTCATTACCGTCTCAAGAACGACCCGAATGGAAATGGCGTCATCGTTGACCCGGCAGCCAAACTTGAAGAGGAACTTATTGTGCGTCCAACTTCAGAGACAATCATATGGGGAACTTATAAAAACTGGATACACAGCTACCGGGACCTTCCCTTGCTCTGCAATCAGTGGGCAAATGTGATGCGTTGGGAGATGCGCACACGCATGTTCCTTCGCACCGCGGAATTCCTATGGCAGGAAGGACACTGCGCGCACGCAACCGCTGAGGAATCTGAAGCACGCACCGTGCAGATGATCAACCTCTATGCACAATT
>DAWBVG010000108.1:0-1761 GCA_052279865.1 Muribaculaceae bacterium | reverse complement strand
TGTGCCTAAAAAGAAACGCCGCCATGCCGTTGACCGCGTCCTGATGCGTCGCCGCATCCGTGAGGCTTACCGGCTCAATCGTCTTCCCTTAAAAGACCTTGCAGAAAATATTCCCAACGCAGGCACACTCTCTCTCGCTTTCATATATATTTCTGATGAGAATCTTCCCTACTCTCTAATCGAATCAAAAATGAAGCGCCTTCTCCTAAAGTTAATGTTAAATGTTAAATGTTAAATGTGTAATTATCATCGGTATTCAAGTCATTAACCATTCAAACATTTGTTCTCAAATCATCAAATATTCGAACATAGGTTCTCAAACAATTACACATTTCACATTAAACATTACACATTATTAAAAATGCGCCGTTTTCTCATTCTCCTCATAAGGTTCTATCAAGGAGCTATTTCTCCCCACTTTCCTGCCGCCTGCCGATATACCCCCACCTGTTCCCAATACGCAATCGAAGCGATTGCAAAACATGGTCCATTCAAAGGAACCTGGCTCGCAATCAAACGCATATGCCGGTGTCATCCCTGGGGCGGTTCCGGTTACGATCCCGTGCCCTGATATTCTATATTTATCCACACTATCATATTATAATTAATCTGTCCGATTTTCGTTTTCTTAATGTGAGAGCTTTAAGATTTCTGTCGGTCATATTATTGAGTGTCCTCTTCTTCGCATCCTGCGGAACGAAGAAGAATACGCCTATGTCTCGTAACTGGCAGGCTTTCACCACACGCTATAACGTTTATTTCAACGGAAAAGAGCATTACGTAGAACAACTCCAGCAGATGGAACGCGATTATGAGGATGATTATTCGCGTCGCCTGCTCACTCATCCTGCCGAAGCGCGTGCGGATCAAAAAATGCCTCAGCCTACAGGTGATTTCAAACGCACCATCGAAAAGATGCAGAAGGCAATCCAGCTCCACTCAATAAAGAAAAAACCTGCCAAGCGCACAGCATCTGCTAAAGAGAAAGCTTTCCGCGCCCGCGATGAATTCAACCCATTCCTTCACAATGCGTGGCTCACAATGGGTAAAGGACAATATTTCAATGGAGATTTTTCCGGAGCGGCTGCCACATTCATGTATATTGCCAAACATTTCACCTGGCTTCCCGCAGTTGTTACCGAAGCTCGTATCTGGCAGGCACTCAGCTATTGCGCTCTTGATTGGAACTATGAGGCAGAGAATGCCCTTCATCTTGTAAAGCAAAAGGATCTAACTACCCGTCAGCTAAAGAATCTCTATAATCGAGCGGAAGCAAATCTACTCATCCGCACCGACAGATATTCAGAAGCCATACCATATCTGCGTGAAGCCGCATCCAATGCCAAAGGCACGCAAAAAAACCGTTTATGGTTTCTGTTGGGTCAACTATATTCTCATATCGGTGACCGTAAGAATGCATATATCGCCTATAAAAATGCCGGTAAAGGACAAGGAATATCCTATCGGGCAAAATTCAATGCCCGAATCAAACAGAGCGAAGTCTTCACAGGAAAAAATATATCCAAGGAAGTTGCATCGCTCCGCGCAATGACACGTTATGCCCGCAATCAGGAATTTGCAGACCAGATCTATTATGCAATCGGCAATCTCTACTTGTCGAAAGGAGATTCCGCCAAAGCCATTACAAACTATAGTCTGGCTGTGGAGAAATCTACACGCAATGGTATAGACCGCGCGCTCGCGCAACTCGCATTGGGAAATATATATTTCTCCAAAGGAGATTATGTAAAGGCACAGCCA
>DAWBVG010000107.1:0-7590 GCA_052279865.1 Muribaculaceae bacterium | reverse complement strand
GTACTATACTGTCAAGATAAAGATATGAGTTTCTATAGTCACCTAATTCTAAATAGAACTGTCTATATGCATTATAGAATAATGCTCGATCTCTTGCCTTAAGATTAATTACATCAACATCTTCTATTATTTTCTTAGCATAATCAAACTTTCCCTTAGAAGTATATATTATTGACAATAATGCCTTTGAGCGTGTCGAAGTTTCTATAAACGATTGTAATTCTTCCAATACCTTGAAACTTTCCAAAGCATCATCATAACGTTTAGCATTAACACAATTAAAAAACTTTACATCAAGGCAACATGCCAATAAAGCGCTGTCGTTCAATTCAGTCCTCGCAATGTCGGCTATACTATCTGCTATTTCTATTGCTCTATCGTAATTAAGACTATTTCCCTCAAGAAGCGCACGGTCACACCACGAATATAAATGATTCAATCTCCTATTCGCTTTTTCATAATAAACAATTGCATCCCTATTATACTTTTTAGCTTCGATTTCATTATAACAAGCAATATAAATATCTGACAGCTGCTCTGCAGTTTTGGCAATCCAGTAGCTATCTTTAAAATTTAAAGCCAAATCATATGAATGCGTGGCAATGTATGATGCTTTTTCAAATTTCTTTTGGTTACACAATACACTGGCATTGTAGAATAGTGATTTCATCAGATCGGGAGAATCCCCTTTCTCCTGATAGTAGGTAACTGCCCGGCTGATAAGTGAATCAGACGTAATAACCTCATTGGTCTTTGTGCGAGCCTGGACATTCAGTAAAGCATATTTTGCCCAGTCTTTACGATTTTTCAGATCGGTGGTGTCGATAGATGTGATTATATGCAAGGCTGAATCCGGGTCTTCCTCCATGATCGATTCTGCCTCGGTAAGTTTATCACGCACCTCTTTGGGCGTGCACGATGCTAAGGTCAATACAAGGACAGAAACAGCTATCCAAACCACAATCGAATATATTTTTTGCATACTTACAATCTGTTTATAAAGCGATTTATGGCTTGCGCATTATAAAGCGATTTATGGCTTGCGCACGATCCCTTTCGATTTCCTGCCATTGATTGCAATGGTCAGTGGATCGGGAAAACGCACAATGCGGATGCTGTCGCTCTCATGCTCCGCCGGAAGGGAATCCAGATAATCCATGTCTATGAAACCATTCCCTCCGTCAGGATCTATGGTGAAATATCCCACGCCAAACGAAGTCAGATTCTGAAAGAAGTGTGTACCCTGTGAGGGTTCTATACGATAACCCGGCAACGCGGACTCGGCAATAAGACGCGCGCCGGCTATCTGCGACCATTTCACCGGTATGCCGAGTGCCGGATCCGACGAGCCCCATCTGCCGGGACCGACAAGAATATAAGGCTCGCTATCCTCCACAAAATGCGCATTGATGGCTTCTATCTCTTTCACCAGTTCGGGATTGCGCGCAGAGTCAAATGTGCCGGGCTTTACATAGACAATATATCTCACATTATCCATGATGCCATGTCCTAAAGCCGTTTCGCTGCGGAGTATAAGGTCTTTATCCTCAACATCCATTATCGAATCGTCAAGCATCTCCTTGGTGTCGACAATCGGACGTATCTGCAGCCAGTATACTGTCCCTTTCTCACCCTCCGGTCCGGGTGTGGGATTGATGTTTCCCGCAAACTCTATTTCAACGGGACGTCCCATTTCATATTGCCCTGTCTCAAGCATGAAATCGGCAATCTTGGCAAGAGGAAAGACATTGTGTTTAAGCACGTTCGCAAATGTCACAACTTTTCTGCCGCGACCGAATTCCGTGTCGCGTATCACCCGGTCATTCACATCGAATGTCGACACGAGATACTTCAACGCTCCTGTCTTGAAAGCATCGGCAACACTGATCTTGCTGATATTGAAACTGTCGTCAACAAGAAATTCTGTCGCATCCCCTTTGTGGTCGGGAAGGGCGTAGAGCGACGTCTGCGTGTCGCGAAGTGCAAGCTCGAGGGTGGATGTCTGGAGAACTTTGTCGGGATGCGCCGGAGAGAAGCGCAACGCCACTCCTCCGTCAACTATATATTTCCCTAATCCGCTCGCAACTTCAACCACTCCCTCCTCGGCAGTCTCATCTCCGGTAGGATAGTAATTAAGAGAACGTCCCACACCCGAGAAGCTGGGATAATAATAACCTTCATGATCTTCGCCGGCAACCTCCTGGAGTATCACTGCCATCTTCTCCTGGTCTATGACATTGCTCGTGGCATTCATATATGCTTTTGAATCGGAGAAGAATACTGAAGCATACACTGCTTTTACCGCATCGGTGAGCATGCGCATCCTCACAGCCGTGTCTTCTATATAAGGGATCATATAAGTGGAGTAGATTCCGGCAAATGGCTGATAGTGGGAATCCTCAAGCAACGAGCTGCTTCTCACCGCCAGCGGACGTCTGACTACATCAAAAAACGCTTCAAAATCGGCAATTACTTCTTCAGGAAATTTCGCTGCCAAGAAAGCCTTAAGTATCTCCTCGTCGGGGGCATCCGACAACGCTATTTTGTAAAGACAGTTGCTGTCCATGAATTCATCGAAGATGTCTGTGCAGACAACAACCGTATGTGGAATAGTGATCTGAACTCCCTCGAAATCGTCACACACCGGATGCCGCTTTATGATCTGGTCGATAAAGGCAAGACCACGCCCTTTTCCACCTAAGGAGCCCTCGCCGATACGGGCAAAGTTGCTCCATTTGTCATAGTTTTCTTTCTGGAAAACAGCCACCACGCCGCGGTTTTTCATGCGGCGGTATCTCACGATAGTATCAAAGATCAGTTTCTTCAGCCGCGGTGTGTCCTCGATATTGCGTAGTTCTATACCCTTGAATGCCTCCGCAATAGGGAACAGTGCGCGGGAATAGAGCCAACGGGAAATACTGTTGGTGGAACAGTAGAAGTAGAGAACATCATCAGGAATCGAGTCAACGTTTTTCTGCAGATCTTTCAGATTACGGATCCTCATGAGTTCGTTGCCGCTTTTCGGATCGCGCACGATGAAGTCACCAAAACCGAATTTCTTAGCCACCGCCTCGCGCAGATCAAGAGGGAGCGTCTTGGAGTTCTTGTCAAGGAAAACATATCCGGCGCGTTCGGCGCCCATGCGGTTGGCGCTCTCCTGACTCTCCATGATGATGGGCATGTAGGGATTCCGTTTCCTCACCATCGCGGCGAATTTCATTCCGGCATCCGGATCTTTCTCTCCATTCACCGGAAAGCGGGCATCGGTAATGATGCCGAGTATGTTCTCTCCGTATTTATCCATCAGAGCTTCCGCCTCCTCATAATCACGCGCAAGAAGCACCTTCGACCTTCCGCGCATGCGCATCATCTGCTCATGCTCGTTTAGAGCCTCTGTGGCAAAACGCATCGACTGCTTGAGAAGGAACTTGAAAAGATGGGGGAGAATCGAAGAATAAAACCGGATGGAATCTTCAATCAGGAGAATAGCCTGAATGCCGACCTCGTCTATATCGGTGTCGGCATTCATTCTGTCTTCTATAAGTTTTATGATTGCAAGAATCAGGTCGACATTTCCAAGCCACGAAAACACATAGTCAACCCCTCGCAAATCTTCATTGGCGATTCTCCGCCTCACCTCCTTGGAGAAGGGAGTGAGCACCACCAATGGAATGTCTGGATAAAGGCGGTCGATCTCAACAGCTTCCCGGAAAGTTTCGCTTATATCGACCCCGGGCATTGCGATAATCAGATCAAACGTTTTTTCCGCCAGTTCCCGATATGCCTCGGCATAATTGGCAACCTTCGTAAAACGAGGCGGCGATGACAGATTCAGGCGCACATACTCGAAATAAATCTGCTCATCGACGCGACCATCCTCCTCCAGCATGAATGCATCATAAGGCGTGGCAATAAGAAGCACATTGAATATGCGCTTCTGCATAAGATCCTGAAATGCCGTGTCTTTAAGATAAAGACGGCTCAGTCCTGATTCTTCTAATTTTTTCATTGCCGCAGGAATCTCCTCAGGCGTCCTGATGCTTGGCAAGGAACTTATCTATCGCCTCGGGCATTGAACGAGCCTCAGCAGAGGGAGCAGAGATATCGAGACGAAGCTCGGCATCCTCTACAGCTTTGGCTGTGGTGCTTCCGAATGTGGCGATATAAGTCGGACGCTCGTCCTGATTGAAATCGGGAAAATTCTTCTTGAGCGACGCGATACCCGCAGGGCTGAAGAATACGAGCATGTCATAATCAAGGTCTTCATCCGGCTGGAAATCATTGCTCACCGTGCGATACATCACAACCTTGGTGACGTCAAGACCCAGATTCGTAAGTTCCTCCACATTCTCCTTGTGCACATCGGAAATCGGGAAAAGGAATTTCTCCTTGTTGTTCTTGATCAGCGATGCAACAAGCTGCGGATCGTCAAGTTTACCTGTCTTTCCGAATGATATCTTACGCTTGCGATACACTATGTATTTCTGCAGATAGAGCGCTATTGATTCAGTGGTGCAGAAATAGCGCATTGTGTCAGGCACTTTTATCCTGTTCTCTTCGCAAAGACGGAAATAGTGATCCACTGCCGTGCGCGCCGTGAAAATAACACCTGTGTAATCGGCAAGATTCACTTTGGCAGCACGAAATTCTTTAGCTGTCAACCCCTCGATCTTTATGAACGGGCGAAACACCATCTCTACTCCATATTTATTGCAGATGTCATAATATGGAGATTTCTCCGATGAGGGCTTAGGCTGGGAAACTAATATTTTCTTAATATTCATTCTCAGTTATCAATATCATAATAATATCAACATATTTTTGTCTCTTCAAATGTCGGATTCAACATTTTTCAAAGCAACATAGCGCAAATTTGAAGAGCCGCAAAATATGCGAGAATCAACGGTACAATTTCTAAACTGCAAAGGTAGTACAAAAAAAGCAACCATGAGGAAATTTGGTTGAAAAAAATCCTAAAACCTTTATAAATAAATTGGATTTTTCCTATCACGAACACAAAACCAGCCAAAATCAGAATGATTCTGTTCCATCCGGGATAACAGAGCGAAAGGAGAGCGAACGGGAAAAACAGGAACACCTGCAACCCCATTGTAGCAGATGCCCCCTTAACCCATATCCGGGTCATCTTGCGGTCGGAGAATACATTTCCGGTGATTTCATACGCCAACAGCATGAATATCACATAAACCGCCGCCACTCCGGCGCATATTCCGATTCCTGCGAGGGGTTTGTCAGGAATGCTCAAAGAATTGAATGCCACATCCGGCACTGTCAGGCGCAACAACTGCCACAACAGGATACCGCTGCAGCAAATCCAAGCCACTATGAGGATAATGAGAAACGATGTCTCCCTGACGGTATTGTCAAACATATTGTGGCGCGTCCTGACATCCTTGATATCCGACACCAGAGTGCGGATATATCTCGGCGTGTTGCGGAACTTAAGACACACCGTGCAGAAAAGGATTGCAAGCACGGCAAACACCCATGACAACCCATCGCCCGAGGCATTCTTCTGAGCCGGAGAGGCAGCAAACTGCTCGCGATACGGAGCTTGCAGAACAATTCCAAATCCGCTTTTCTCATGAGCCAGCGAATCATTGACTGCCCTGATGATTGAATCCTCCCTTGCCTTGGCAGCAGAATCCACAACAGCAACCGGCTTCCAGGTGTTGACACTCTTCCTCACCGCCTGCTGGGATTTCATCCCGACAGGCACAAGCGGCTCTGCCGACTGCGAAGGAACCACAATCTCATCCACAGTCTGCCAACCCTGTCCCGCTGCATTATGTTGAATACTGTCCTGCATAAAAATACCTAATGCCTAAAGCCTAATGCCTTTCTCCTTTCCCTTTTTCCTTTTCCCTTTTACCTTTTCCCTTTTACCTTTTCCCTTTTTAGAGCCATCCTTCCCTCTTATACCATTCAATCGACTTCTCTATCCCCTCCTTAAGACTAACGCAGGGAGAGAATCCGAAATCACGTTGTGCTTTTGAAATATCCACGCTCCAGTTGCGCTGCTTCATTATCTTGTATTTGTCGCGGTTCAGAGTAGAAGGCTTCATTCTCGCCACGCCTATCTTCTCTGCCACCACCGACACTGCCTTGACGCCCCACAGTGGCATTCGCATCGGAATCACCAGTTTCTTTCCTATTGCCTTCGCTGACATTCTGCGGAATTCTTTCTGGGTGTAAGTTCGGGGCTCGGAGATGTCATACGTCTCCTTAACGGGAGCCTTCTCCAATGCATCGAACACGGCGCGCGCCAGATCTTCAACATATATGAAAGTAAGCAACTGTTTGCGGAAGCCTACAGAAAAATCGAAGCCCTTCTTTATCGACTTGAACATCAGGAAATAATCATGATCACGCGGACCATATATACCCGTTGGGCGGAATATTATATAAGGCATTCCATCCATCTCAAGCCACATTTCAGCTTTCAGCTTAGAAGCCCCGTATTTCGTATTGGGCATCGGGATCATGCTTTCATTAAAAGGGGTGTAATGCCGTTCGTCGCCCGGTCCCATAGCCGACAGCGAACTCATATAAAGAAATTTCTCCGGCACCATCCCTGCCGACTTAAGAGCCGTGGTGAAATGACGCAGATAATCATAATTGATTCGGGAGAAATCCATATAGCTCATCACCTTGGTCGCACCAAGATTATATACGATATAATCCCACTTCTCACCCGCAGGCAAAGCCGTTGAGAGGGCTGCCGACAGGCTTTCCGGACGAGAGAAATCAAAATCAATGAAATGTATACGCGAATCGTCAAGCCATTTGCGAGAAGTGCTCTCACGCACTCCCGCCCACATCTCATATCCTCGCCGCAGCCCTTCAGCCACGATGAATCCTCCGGTGAACCCTCCGGCTCCAACCACCAATATCCTTTTCGACTTCTCTATCATATCGTATCAAATTCATATCCCTCTTTCTTCAGCCATTCGATGCTCCTTGGCAGCGCATCGAAAAGGCGGGGGAGACTCTTCAGCGAATCATGAAAAACTATTATCGACCCCGGGCGCGCATATCTCTTCACATTCTCAAAAACCTCATCGGCATTGAGGCGCTTGCTGTAGTCGCGCGTCACCAGATCATACATTATGATCCTATACTTCTCCTGCAATGCCTTTCTCTGGCTTTTCTTGAGCCATCCGTGAGGGGGACGGAAGAGGTCACTTCCAATATAGCCGTCAGCCTCAGCCACGTCCGACACATAACGGTCGCGCCCTTCATGCAGCCCCTGCAGATGATGCATCGTATGGTTTCCGAGCTTGTGCCCCCGGCGTTTCACTTCCTCAAACACTTCCGGATGCTTCCTCACGTTGTCTCCAACCATGAAGAATGTGGCTTTTATGCCATATCCGTCAAGAAGATCAAGCAGTCGGGGCGTCACTTCCGGAATCGGACCGTCGTCGAAAGTGAGATAAACCCTCTTCCTACCATACTTCTCCGGTTCTCCCATGAAGATCCCCTCTTTTGCCAGTTTCCTAACCCATTCCGGTGGTCGTTCAATAAACACCTTTGAATTAATGTTTAATTTTTAATGTGTAATGTTTAATG
>DAWBVG010000106.1:0-8508 GCA_052279865.1 Muribaculaceae bacterium | reverse complement strand
ATATATGCCATTGCCAAACTATGCGGTTGAGCAGGCAGCAGCCTCCGGCATAACACTTGAGCAGACATATTCAAGAGAAGGGTGGGAAGAAGATGTTGCAAAAGCCAATCCTTCAGGAATTTAAACAGCTACACAACTATGAATACTATAAAATCAATAATTATTACTATATTGTTCGGATTAATGACGGTAGGGTGTAGTGCCGACCTCACACCGAAGAATGATCTGACTGTGCGTCCTGAATCGCAGGATGGAGGTTATCTTTTCGCCTTCATTACCAATTCACGTTATTATATGATGCACTATGCATTGTCGCGTGACGGATATAACTGGCATACTCTTAACGGCGGAAATATTGTCTATTCCGACTATAAGGGGCATCCTGACATTTGTCAGGGAGGAGATGGCAAATACTATATGATTGGTGTGCGCCCGCTCACCCTGTGGGTTTCGGAAGATTGTGTTGATTGGGATGTCAAGCCTATGGATGAGGAAGTTTTCAACAGCTCCAGGAACATAGGATATTATTGTGTGTCTGATTTTGGCGCGCCAAAGATTTATTTCGACAAAGATAGCGAACAATATATTGTTACATGGCATGCATGTCGTGTGGAAGGGATTAACGACTGGCAATCCATGCGTACCCTTTATGTCCTGACAAAAGACTTCAAGACTTTCACAGAACCGAAGCTTCTTTTCAACTTCACCGGCACTGATGCGGAAATGTCAATCATCGATACAATTATTAGGAAAATAGGAGACAAATATTATGCGATCTTAAAGGATGAGAGGGATCTTGAAGAAGCTCCCGAGACAGGCAAGACAGTGCGCATCGCAGTGTCTGACAATCTTACGGGTCCTTATTCAAATCCAGGTGCTGCTGTGACAACGCTTGATTTGATGCGTGAGGCTCCTATGTTCGTTCAGCTTCCTGACAACAGGTATGCAATATTTGCAGAATCATACAATTCGCGACCTTTCGGATACCAGATGTTTACTTCCGATTCAATGGAAGGACCATGGGTGGAGAATTCATTTGTCGGACCGGTCTGCAACGATGGCACTGACCGTCCGGGTGCCCGACACGGATGTATAATACATGTTCCGGAGAATGTGTATCAAGCACTTGAAAACGGATTCAATGGCAACGAAACAAGTATAATTGACAGTAAAAAAGATATTGGGTTTGACATGACCGACAATACTGTCTATGCGCTTGACGGCACTGCCGAGATTGTAGTTCGCCTTGCAAACGGGCAAAAAGCAACGGAAGACATACCTGTAAACCTTATTCCGGCCGAGGATCCCAAGGATAAGATTGCGATCTATAACAATAAATACGGATCATCCTTTGCTCTTATGGATGAATCGGCATTTGAAGCCGCATCCTCTGTGATAAAGGCAGGAGAAAACAGTGTAGCTGTTAAAGTTAAGGTGAATCTTGATAATCTCTCGCAGAAATTTGCAGGTAAACCGTTTGCCCTCCCTGTTGCCATAGAGGCGGGAGAAAAATACCGTTGCCTTACAACAGGTTTTGTTGTGGGTCCTGTGATCCGCAAAGAAGACGGGGTGGTGAAGATTTATACCTATGGAAGCACTCCAACCGCGCAGGTTTACTATTCAGACAATTCCAACAGCAAGGCTGTGCTTGGTATCCCCGGGGGTGGTTATGGCGGACTTGCAGAAGGAGAGATCGCTCATTTTAAGGAAGTTTTCCAGAACAAGGGTGTCACAGTTGCTGTGGTTTACTACCGTATGCCGAATGGCAACTATACCGTTCCTGCAACGGATGCGTACAATGTATTGAGGTTGATGAGAGATAACCGCGACAAATGGGGCGGATACTCCAAGATTGGTGTCATGGGTGGATCGGCAGGCGCGCACGTCGCCACGACATTATCTTCATATATCCCTGAAATGATCGATTTCCAGGTGCTTCTGTATCCTTTGATAACCATGAATCCCCAACATACACACTGGGGCAGTTACGGAGCTCTTTTCAAACCGGCCACCAAGGCTCTGGAAGATGCATTCTCATCGGAGTTGCATGTAACATCAAAGACACCACCTGCCTATATCGGTTATTCTTTGGATGACGATGTTGTAGACCCGATCTATAACGGTCAGGCATATGCACGCGCCTGTGAGAAAAACGGAGTTCCTTATCTTGAGAAACCGCACGCAACGGGTGGTCACTGGGTAGGCAGCTGGACAGACTATCCGACATCGCTTTATCAATGGCTTGAAACAATAAAATAAACACGACCACTATATGAAAAGACAATTAATATATTTTATAATAGCTGCCTGTGCCGCTTCATGTGCCGACAAAAACAGCTTATGGTCTGAATGGCCCGAATGGGAGGGGGCAGATGTTGTCAGCATCAATGGCGTAGAGCTGATTGATGTGGCTTACGACCAAGCAGTCAGCGCAAAGATATCGGTTCAAAGTGGAGATATCGTTCAGTTTAGCGGTATTCGCAATCTCGACAGCGCTCTGCAGCCTGAATGGTTCACGAAGGATTCCGACGGGCAATATAGTTTCAGTGGACCTTCGGGAGAGTATAATTTTGTTCATGACAGATCTGCCAATCTTCTGTATGTAGATTTGCGTGAAGGTTCATACCCGGATTATATATGGATGACAGGAGAAGGGTGGGGACATCCCGGAACTTCGAGGGTGACCGCCAAAGGTTGGTCGATTGATGATGCCAAGGATATGCTTACCTGTCCTCAAAAGGCGAAGGGCATATTTGAGACAGTGATATATATGGGAGATGGCGCAAAGATCAAATTCTTCAAATTCCATGCATGGGAAAATGAAATCAATGCCGGAAACATGTCGATAGCGACACCATTTTTAATAGGCAAAAACTCGACAGATGATTTTGTTCCCGGAGCACTTATGACTCCCGGCAAATATCGCTTTATCGTTGATACGAATCTCGGAACAGTATCGGCAGAACCTGTTGAAGGCGAAGTCGAAGTGCCGCAACTTTTTGTTAACGATATTCAATTGGGATCAAACAGCGAATATTCGCAGATGATGAGCGTAAAAGTATATATGAAGCAAGGCTCGACGGTGACCTTCAAAGGCTTCTCGGATAATGTCCGTAGGATGTTGCAACCCGAATGGTTCGGAGATTTCAACGACAACACGGCTGTTTTCAAGGGTCCGTCAGCTTCATATTATTTATGCTATGATCTTGATAGTCACCTTATCTATATTCAGAATCCCAAAGCGGCATATCCCAATAACCTTCTTTTGTTGGGAACCGGTTTCGGGCATCCTGCGCTCAATTATGCCAATTCACTTACCTATACTTTCGATTATCCTCAGAATGCCATATTGTGTAGGAAAGTAGATAATGATTTGTTTGAAGCTACACTCTTCCTAAGTGAGAAATTTGCAATCAAACCTTTTAAATCACGCAATTGGAATGAAGGATTAAGTGTGTCTCCAATACCCGAAAATATAATTGATGCGGATGTTTTTGTGAATGACGAAGGTTTCGGGCATATAACCGGAGATATAATTCCCGGACGAGACTTCAAGGCAGGTGTGTATATCGTGCGTGTTGATGTGAAAAACAATATGATGTATCTTGTGGGCACGGTAGATAATCCTCTTGATTATAAACAGGAGCTTCGTGTCAACGGAACGAAACTTGTAGAATCCGGCATAAATGGATATGTCGAAGGAAACTACAACCTGACGCAAGGGCAGGAAATGGATTTTGCAGGCTTCAAGCGCGTTAAGTTGATGCTGCAACCGGAATACTTCTCAGTTTCCGGTGATAAGGTTACCTTCACTGCTCCATCCGGAGAATATCGTCTGTCGTACAGTATCGCCCGCGAGCATCTCTACGTGGAGAGGACGGGCAGCTATGAATGGCCCAATGGTCTATGGATCACCGGATATGATTACTCGCATCCGGCAGGCACAGGTTCCTGCGATGGAGACCGCGCCGGAAAAGCGAATGGCGAATGGGGATGGGAAGATCCTAAGGATTATGTATGTTGCGTAAATAAAGGAAACGGCATATTTGAGACAACCTTGCGGCTGAATGATAATTTCATGTTCAGGTTCTTTACAAATAAGGGTTCATGGACAGATGTAATTACGCCTCTTGTGTATGATATTTCTGCAACAGAGGGCCTATTCCGTGATGACTGGGTGAATTTCGGGCAAGGAGCCGGGTTCGCAGCGGGTACATACCGGATAACGGTAGACACTAACAAAAAGGCAATAACTGCTGAAAGGATAACTTTAGAATAAACCATAAACTTGACTGCACGCTGTGAATTTAAGACATTTTTCATAGCGTGCAGCCTTAAACGCTTTTAATTATGAAAAGAAACCTACTACTACTACTTAGTCTGTCCCTGTCGAGTATGGGCATGCGAGCACAATCTGTCAATGGTGTTGAGTTGACAACAAATCCGGATAATACGGCTTTTCTTAAAGCCAATGTGCAGCTTACAAATGGAGAGACAGTCACGTTCGCAGGTTTTGATGATGTCTATGCCGATGAGATGCTTCAACCGGATTTTTTTGAAATAGAGACGGGCACTACCGCTGTCTTTACGGGCATTACAGGTGAGTATACGCTTGAATACAACACCGCAGATAAAGTAATGTTTGTTGTTAAGGAAGGCGCGAAATATCCCGAGGTGCTTTGGCTGATTGGTCAAGGTTTCGGGCATCCCAAGGCGGGTAAAGCTAATCCCGCATGGAAATTAGATCTGCCGGATGCGATGCAGGCGAAAAAAATAGATGATGATGTGTATCAGATGACCATGTATCTGGCAGCCGATTTCGATTTTGTTTCCAAAGCCGAACCAAACTGGGATCAGAATTATGTGCTCTGTGGCAATAAGATGGAACCCCTTCCCTCAGATGAAGTGGAGACCGTCTACTTCGTTAATGAGAATGGCAATTCCCATCTTTGTGGTGACTATAAGGCTACTGCTAATTTTCAGGCAGGTGTATACACAGTGCGTTTCGATCTGAAGGATAAGAAGTGCGTATTCCTAAAAGAAGGTGAGAACCCAGATGATTTCACATACGAACGCAAAATCAATGGTGTGGCAGGAATCTCAACACAATTGACTGGTCATGATAAAACCATCGATTACGAATATTGGGATTTGGATCTGACGCAGAATCAGTCAATGACATTTACGGATTTTGGAAGACTGGAGCTGATGGTGCAGCCGGAATTCTTTACTAATTATGATGGAACATGGAAATTCAATGCCCCAACCGGCAGATATCGGATCTGGTTTATCACGGAAGACAAAGCACTTTTCTGCGAACCGCTCGGAGATCCTGTAGTAGATGAAAATGGAGAGGGTGTTGCTTTGATAACCGGAGAAAAATTCATTCATCCTGCTAAGAATGGCGTATTCTGTGATAATTTACGCGCAGCATGGGGTTTTGATCTTCCAACTGATTATGTATATTGCGTTCCCAAAGGGAATGGCGTGCATGAGACTTACTTATACATAGAACCGGGATTCTATTTTGGTGTCTTTAATAAAAATGTTTGGGAGTACAAGACAAGCGGACCGGACTATACGGTAACAGGAGACATTGCCGGATTGAGGTCTCCAGAGAATAAAAACCCCAATTTCTGTATAGATGAGAGCAGGCATGGTGAATTTACCTCGCAGGCATATCATGTTACGGTTGACATGAAGAACAAGACTATAAACTTTGCCAAGGTGAATATGTCTGAGGTAAATGGTGTGCATAGTGATCCTTCGGGTGTCGAAAAAATTGTAGAAGCAGAGAAAACAATTACCGGGGTTTATTCAATCACAGGTGTTAAGGTTAGCGACACAGACAGTCTTGACAAGGGTATATACGTGATTGTTTATTCAGACGGAACATCAAAGAAAGTGATTAAATGATCAATATAATGATCAAAAAAGATTTTTCAATATTATTTATAGTTACAGCTCTGTGTGGAGCTGTAACTATAAATTCTTTATCTTCCTGTTCAAAAAACGGTGGTGATTCATATGTTGACGATCTGATGTCGAAGATGACACTTGAAGAAAAAATAGGTCAGCTGAACCTTCCAGTAGGGGGTGATATTCAATCCGGTGTTGTTCTTGGTCCGCAACTTGACAGCCTTATATTGGAGGGAAATATAGGAGGATTTTTCAATGTAAAGGGAGTGGATGAGATTTCGCGTCTGCAGCATCTCGCTGTTGAGAAGGGACCACACGGCATACCGTTGCTTGTGGGTGCGGACGTTGTGCATGGATATGAGACAATTTTCCCTATACCATTGGCTCTCTCATGTTCCTGGGATTCAGTTGCAGTGGAGCGAATGGCTCGGATTTCAGCAATTGAGGCGACAGCTGATGGTGTCAATTGGAATTTCAGTCCGATGGTTGACATCTGTCGTGATCCGCGATGGGGACGTATAGCAGAGGGTTCGGGAGAAGATCCTTATCTTGGCAGTGTTATGGCTAAAGCATATATTCGAGGTTATCAGGGAGACGACATGAAATCAGATTCCACGCTTCTCGCGTGTGTGAAACATTTCGCTCTCTATGGAGCTGCAGAGGGTGGTCGTGACTATAATACGGTTGACATGAGTAAGGAGCGGATGTTCAATTACTATCTTCCTCCGTTTCAAGCTTCGGTTGATGCCGGAGTCGGAAGTCTTATGACCTCTTTCAACCTTGTAAACGGTCAGCATTCCACTGCCTCCAAATGGCTTCTTAATGGGGTGCTTCGCGCTGATTGGGGTTTCAACGGCCTCGTAGTAACCGATTATAATTCAGTGCCTGAAGTGTCGACCATGGGCACGGTCTCACTGGAAGACGCGGCAGCCAAATCTCTTAATGCAGGAACGGATATGGATATGGTGTCGGGATTATATGTAAAGACACTTGCCGATGCGGTTAAGCGAGGTCTTGTAAAGGAGAAGACAATTGACGATGCCTGCAGGCGAGTGCTTAAGGTCAAGCAGAAATTAGGACTTTTTGAAGATCCTTATAAATATTGCAATGTCGAAAGGTCTAAAAAAGACATATTTACTCCGGAACATCGTGCGCAGGCGCGTTCAATTGCCGCAGAGACATTTGTACTTTTGAAGAATGACAACAACACCCTTCCTCTTAAGAAGAAAGGTAAGATTGCGTTGATTGGTCCTCTTGCCGATGCTGCCAATAATATGTGTGGCTGCTGGAGTATGCTTGCCAAGACGGAGAATCATGAATCGCTATTGACAGCTTTCCGTAGGGCAGTAGGTAATGAAGCCGAAATATTGTATGCCAAAGGTAGTAACATTTACTATGACGAGACCACGCAACGTAATGCTACCGGCTTGCGTGGGATTGAATATGTGAAGGATGACAATAGTCTGCGTGCAGAAGCACTTGCCGTGGCTAACCGGGCAGATGTGATTGTGGCAGCAATTGGTGAATCATCGGATATGAGTGGCGAATCGGCTTCACGGACAGATATCACGATTCCGGATACTCAACGAGACCTTCTCAAAGCGCTGGTGAAGACAGGGAAACCAGTGGTGTTATTGCTTTTTACCGGCAGACCGTTGGTGCTTGATTGGGAATCTGAGAATGTGCCTGCGATATTGAATGTATGGTTTGGCGGTAGCGAGGCTGGGGTTGCCATAACTGATGTGGTATTTGGTGATAAGTCTCCTCAGGGGAAACTGACCACTACTTTTCCTCGGTCGGTAGGGCAGGTACCCTTGTATTATAACCACCTCATGTCGAGCCATCCAGACCCGCAGGAAGGCGTTTTTAACCGATATTGCAGCAATTATATCGACTGTTCCAATGAGCCGCTTTATCCTTTTGGATATGGATTGAGCTATACCTCATTTGAATATGGGAAACCGACTTTAAGTTCGACCACTCTTGAAAAGGGAGGAACATTGACATTGAGTGTTGATGTTAGGAATACTGGCGACAGTGACGGTGTAGAGATTGTGCAATTTTATCTTCGAGATCCGATAGCTGGTATCGCCAGACCGGTCAAGGAATTGAAAGGTTACCAAAGGGTGTATATTCCGAAAGGAGAGACAAAAAGAGTGGTGTTTACAGTTAATGAAGAGAAATTGAAATACTATAATTCCGATTTAGAATATCTTTATGAGCCGGGAGAGTTTTATGTGATGGTCGGTCCCGACAGCAGAAACCTGCAGGTTCTCACATTCATTGCAAAATAAAGTACATAGGTAGTTTTAGGTCAAGCGTGCATTTTCCCATTCCGGCTTACGCAAGCCGGAGTGGGGGATTGGCACCGATTAACACCAATTTGTTGCGTCTGTTATATACAGCGAATTATAAAAATGAAGAAATTTAGATTATTGAACGGCATAATTATGGCATGTGCATTAACAGCTACTGGAGTAATATGTGCCGAAACAAAGAAATTGTCAGAGATCAACATCCGGGATCCGTACATACTGACCGACAGCGTGACCGGGGTGTACTACATGTACCGCACGTCCGACGCCCTTG
>DAWBVG010000105.1:0-3061 GCA_052279865.1 Muribaculaceae bacterium | reverse complement strand
GTCTTTGTGATCTGGCGAAACAAAGCTACTTTATTACGCAGGTTCTCCATATATTTCTTATCAATGGTATAAGGATTGTCGGAATATTTAATCTCACAGAGATTAACCACTTTGTCGCTTCGGTCAATCAAGAGGTCAATCTGCGCCCCGGTATGCTCGTCATTGGCAACGGTGCGCCATGAGTATTCGTTAGTGATTACGCCGCTTATTCCAAGAGCCTTTTTTATCTGTTCGGAGTGCAAGAGACAGACCCTCTCGAAAGCCAGTCCACTCCAGGTGCTAAAGATAGGTGCCATCTGAATTTTAGACCAGTAATTAGCATCTGTATTCTTTCGTCCCTCCATAAATTTGAAGTAGAACAGCGTGAAGTTATCAATAAGCTGATAGAGGGAGTTCTTCGTTTTTGACCCTATTGCCTGATAACGACGGATAAATCCGCAGTTTTCCAAATCCTCAAGATGTTTTGTGAGTTGACCGTTTGTGGCGAGGTTGGAATTTGCAATTATCTCTTCACGTGTCATTCCAATCTTCTTTTTGGCCAAAGCTGTTATTATATCCAGATACGGCTCCGGCTGCTTAAAAAGTGATGAGTATAATTCCTTAAACTCATTTCCCAATTTTGGTGTTCTGCCAAACAGCAATGTGTCAATGTTCTGTGGAAGGCTGAGCGACTTGTTTAGAAGAGACCAATAAAAGGGGATACCACCAAATACCATATATGCCTCCATTATCTCTTGCCGTTCCAGAGGCAAATTGATGCTCTTTGCATATAATTCACATTCATGCAGATTAAACGGTTGAAGATGTATCTGATTATTCAGACGATTATGCAGACCTCCTCTGTTTTTAAGTATCTTCTTCACCATCCATGAAGTTGCGGAACCACATACTATAAGGAGAATATCTTTTCGCGCTGAAGCCCAAGCATTCCAAAAGTTCTCAAAAGCAGGCATAAAACTTGATTTTGGACCATCCATCCACGGCAATTCATCCAAAAACACTACCTTTTTCCCTTCTGGTAATCCTTCAAGATACTGCTCCAACATATAGAATGCCTCAATCCAGTTATTCGGGTATGAACCGCCCTTGAATCCTTGACTCTTTAGAGTTAAATAGAATCGTTGCAACTGCTCCTTTGTAGAAGCTTGCGCCATTCCGGAATAAGTAAATGCAAAGTTGTCTTGAAAGACCTCCCTGACCAGATAGGTCTTACCAATTCTACGGCGTCCAAATACAGCGACAAACTTAGACTCGTCTGAATCGTAGGCCTGTCGCAGCTCTTGTATCTCTTTCTCTCTTCCTATCAGCATATAAGATATAATTTAGACTGCAAAGATACAAAAATATTCTTACATCACATAGCCAAATCCAACATTTCTACACCACATTTGGCTATACGATGTAAGTAGCTCCGATACAATTGGGCTCAATATTCAAGGGTAAGACAACGATATTTACTTACGTCACATAGCCAAATCGCATATTTTGCACACTCATTTGGCACCGTCATGGATGATCGACGTCGGATTGGTTTAGTTCGGGCTTTATATATGCCCGATAAACCAAACCTAATATACGACTGAGCAAAAGAAAAATATCTTAATCCACTACATCGGGGAACTGACTCATGCAAAACGCACAAGTCAGGCATCAAGTCTTTTAGAACACTTCTTCTTTTGCACCGTTGACGATTGCGTCTATCTCATCGGCGATTTCATCTGATGAGAGTTTGATGTAGTCCATGAAGGTCTTTTGTGTCTTGTGGCCGCTGACGTGCATCATCTGGACGATGGTGAATTTATGGGAGAGGTACATATTGGTTATACCACTGCGTCGGGCGGTGTGGGTAGTCACGCAATCATAGCGGGGCATCATCACTTCTCCTTTGTCGTTGCGCTTTACCGTCAGTTCTCCGGCTTTCTCCTTTTCCTTCTGTTTCATCGTGAGTTTTGTCGGCACCTTGACCGCAAGTGTCGGCACCTTCTCGGAAAGGTCTTTCAGTATCTCCTTTATGTAACGGTTCAGAATCTGGTCAACCACCGAGGGAAGATTATACTCGTATTTCTTGCAGATAGCTTCAAGGTTGGGATTCATTATCGGAATCTTCACCTCGTTGCGGGTCTTTTGTTGGACAAGGCGGATAATCGGAGTTCCTTTTGCGGTTGTAGTGAAATCCTCCGGCTGGATGTTATTGTAGTCGCTAACGCGCTGACAAGTATAGCAACCGACAAGGAAAATATCACGCACTTGGTCTTTAAGTCCCGTCAGTTCCATATCTGCCAATGCCTGCAACTCGGTTTCGGTAAGATAGATTTCGACAGCCTTGTCGCTTTCCTCAACCTTACGTTTGGAGAAACAGCTCAACGCACGGTCGTTGTTGTGTAGTCCATCCTCGTATGCGTAGCCCACCATAGCGCGGAAGGATATAAGATACTTGTTGACAGAGCTGCCCATGTAGTCGAGCTTTTGAAGATGGTCAAGGAACTTCGTTACCAACGAGCGGTCAACATCCGCCCAAGTCAACCTGTGGCGAGGGTCAAATCCGTTATATAGTTTTCGGAAACTGCTCCATGCCTTACAGCTCCCGGCGGTATAGCGGTTGTTGCCGTTCAGCCGTTTGCCGGATTTTATCTCCTCGACAAAACGGTCAAGAAAATTCCAGATATTCGCACGTTCAGCTTCAGCGGCAATGCGAGCCTTTTCTGCTTCTTCCCGTTGCTGCTGTTCCTCTCGTTCCCTTGCAATGGTTTCGGCCTCCTGCTGGCGACGCACAATCTCGGATTTCTCCGGGTCGGCGATAGCCATTATCTCATGCTTGACTTTTTCGCGGTCAAATTCAGGAGCTTCCATCTCGCGTTTGAGCATAACCTCGATTCGACCGAGCTTGTCATGCAGTTTCGGATACTCTTTGCGATGCCGGGCTAATGCGTCCTCGCTCGACACAGCCACTTTCCACTCAGGTACCGATACACGGAGCCGAGTGGTAAACTGAACATCAATTTTGCGTATGGGGTCTTGCACCCTTACGAAAAGGGTTGCCTTATCCTTGTTCTCGTCTTTC
>DAWBVG010000104.1:0-3074 GCA_052279865.1 Muribaculaceae bacterium | reverse complement strand
ATGCATTACCATAGCTGTCGCCTTCACCGATGATCCAACCCTGGTATCGAGTGCCGGTCAGTTTGGAGAAATCCGTGCCGAGGAATTTGATGCCGTTATGAATGCCCCCGATGTTGTATTGTCCTCCGTGCGTGTGCGCACCGAGAAAGTGTCCGGCAAATGTGTTGCAAAACCAATAGCGAGCACCCGGCTGGACAGTCCAATGTTTCCAGCGTCGGTGATTGCTCAGGTTCCAGGCGTTGAAACTTACGGGCATATCAAGTGTCCAACGCGGAGCGATCGCGAGTTCAACACCTATATTCGGATTTAGAAGGGCATCGTTAAGAAGGTTTGTTTTTATGGCAAGCTTCTGACCCAATGATAAAAAAGAAATCGAAGACAAGATGCAAACCGTTAGTGTACGCATTACCTTCATACTGCAAGTATGTGTATTTGTCGTTTATTAAATGAATACTATTACCGTTTAGCGCATGAGCGCGGTCAAATCAATTCGGATAGTATCGAAAATTGTAGTTCGAAAATTGTGGCATATAACACGCTATGTGCGTAATTTTCAGCATTGCAAATTTACAAATAATTTTAGCCAGAATGAAATACCCCCCCGTTTTAACAAATTTTAACTATTATTTTAACATTCAGTATGACTTTTAATATTTGACATGTCCTAATAAATTATAAATTTGTCGGAATGTCATAAATGTTGTATATTTGCAAATAAGTAGTTAATAATAATTATGAACGAGTCAAAGGATATTAGATGGGTTCAGCGGTTAAGTAATTATAGGAATGCCTTGCGCCGTCTTGAAGAAGCCGGAGATATCGTAAGCGGTGCAATGTCATCGCCTTTAAACCATGAGTCTGTTCAACTTCTTAAGGAGGGGCTGCTCCAAAGATTTGAGTTTACTCAGGATTTAGCATGGAAGGTGATGAAAGATTACCTGGAATATCAAGGAGTAGAGTCAGTGATGGGTTCACGAGATGCTTTTAGGCAATCATTGAAATTGGGTCTCATCACTGATGACAGGTGGCTAAATTCAATTACGGATAGAAACATTACCAGCCACGCGTACGATGAATCGGAGGCTGGGGTGATATATGATAATGTTTGCAAGGTTTATCTTCCGCTTTTTCTTGAATTTGAGCAGAAAATGATGGTTATTGTAGAAGATGAATTCTGAGATTGAAAAAATAACCGGTTTATCCGGTGTTGTATTGTCGATGATTGCGGGAGTGGTTTTCTCATTCCCTTCGGTTTCTGATGCCGTTATCTATGGCTCCAGAGCTAAAGGAAGCTGGAAAAATTTTTCCGATATAGATATCTCGTTGAAGGGAAATGAAGTCTCTCATAAGGATTTGACGGATATCATGTTGAAGCTTGACGATCTTGATATTCCTTTTATCGTTGATGTTAACCGTTTTTCAACTATAACAAATGAAGATTTGGTTGATCATATCAATAAAATCGGAATTTCGATTGCTGAATTTGCTACACCCTGTTAATTAAACATTACACATTTAACATTAAACATTATATAAAGCGATGGATCTTTGGATTTTATGGTTGGCAGTAGCGGGAGTGCTATTGATTTCGGAGATAGCTTTTCAGTGGGTATGGACGCTGTGTCTCGCCATCGGTTGCATCGTGGCGATGATAGGAGCACTTTGCGATGCCTCTTTGCTGATGCAGGTCGTATATATGTCGGCATCGGCGGTGGTTGCCTATATATTGCTTATACCCGTGCTTAACAAATGGCAGGAGAATGCGCGTAACAAAAACAAGTCGATGCGTACCGGGATGGATGCGCTTCTCGGAAGGGTAGCTGTAGTGACTGACGAAATCAGACCCGGCAGACTCGGAAGAGCACGCATCGATGGCGATTATTGGCAGGTACGCCTTCCCGGCGCAACTGAAGTTGTGCGTCGTGGTGAAGAAGTTGTGGTTACCGGCTATGACAGCATTATCCTGGATGTGGAGGTGAGGCGTTAGATATTAGGCTTTAGGCTTTAGGTTTTAGGCTTTAGAATTACGCAGATTCGGTGACGCATCTAAAACCATTGAACATTGAACATTACACATTGAACATTAAAAATTATAACTATGAGTATAGCATCGATAATAGTTGCGGTTGTCGTTATCGGCATCGCTGTGGCAATTATTGCGGCGGGCGTGAAGGTCGTGCCGCAGTCGGAAACACGTGTAATTGAGCGTCTCGGACGCTTTCATGCGGTTCTGCCTCCCGGTTTGAATTTTATTATTCCATTTGTGGATCGTCCTAAAATGATTTACACTCGTTACGTCACCATGGTTGGTGGTCGTCATGTTGTAAGAATGTCTACCACTCCTGTCATCGATTTGCGTGAACAGGTTTATGACTTCCCGTCGCAGCAAGTGATCACCCGTGATAATGTAACTACCGAAATCAATGCGCTGCTTTATTTCCAGATAACAGATCCGAAGAAGGCTGTATATGAGATCGACAATCTCCCAAACGCTATAGAGAAGTTGACTCAGACATCTTTGCGAAACGTAATCGGTGAACTTGAACTCGACGAAACCTTGACATCCCGCGATACGATCAATACCAAACTTCAGTCTATTCTTGATGATGCCACCAACAAATGGGGAGTGAAGGTTAATCGTGTGGAACTGCAGGATATCACACCTCCCGAGAGTGTGCGTGTAGCTATGGAGAAACAGATGCAGGCAGAGCGTAACCGCCGTGCGGAGATCCTTAATGCAGAAGGAGAGAAGCAGTCGCTCATTCTTCGTTCAGAGGGTGAGAAGGCTTCTCGAATCAATGAGGCAGAGGCTATTAAGCAGGCTGAGATACTGCGTGCCGAAGGTGATGCGCGTTCGATTGTGCTCAACGCCCAGGCAGAAGCTGATGCGATCCGTAAGGTTGCTGAAGCAGTTGCGGCTACAAAGACAGATCCCGCAACCTACATGCTTGCCGTGAAATATATTGAAACTTTGAAAGAGATGACAGCCGGCAAAGACAACAAGACTGTATATATCCCTTATGAAGCATCTTCAGTGCTCTCATCAATCGGCTCGATCAAGAACCTCTTTAATA
>DAWBVG010000103.1:0-2913 GCA_052279865.1 Muribaculaceae bacterium | reverse complement strand
TATCAATCTGTTCCGTTGGCACTCCGGTGACAGGCCGTTTGGCTACTCCATTTTCCTCTTCGACCCCTACAAGAAATTAACCACCACCGATATTGTCGAAATCGTTGGCAAATGCACAGATGGAACGGTAAATCCTATCAGGATTCCACCCTTTCTTGAACTCAATCCTATTGGATTCTACTTTCCTCTGCCTTAGCAGGTCTTCAACATTTATCGGTAGTGCCATAATTCTGTTGTTAATTTGAAGGTAAAATTAGCTAATTATTTCATAAATGCGAATTTTCTACCAACTATTATAAAGACCGTATCAGCGTATTAATATATTTCCTCAATGTTAGCTGAAACCTTATCGTCCTCATTATCTACATCCTCTTGCTATCCGCTATTTGTGTTCATTGAGATGGGCAATGAAATCTATATTTCAGGGGGTTAGAAGAAGAGGTAGGCGACGGCGATGGCGGCGATGGCGCCGGTGATGTCGGCGAGGAGGGCGTAGCCGGCGGCGTAGCGTGTCTTGGAGACACCTACCGAGCCGAAGTAGACGGCGAGGATATAGAAGGTGGTATCAGTGGAGCCTCTGACTGCCGCGGCAAGTTTGCTGACGAATGCGTCTGCGCCGTTGGTTTTCATCACGTCAAGCATCATCGCGCAACTGCCACTTCCGCTCAATGGTTTCATGAGCATGGTGGGTAATGCTCCGACCCATTGCGTGTCGAAGCCAAGCCATGCGACAAAACTCTCTACCCATCCTGTGAATATGTCGAGAGCTCCGGAGGCGCGGAACATTCCGATCGCTACGAGTATTGCGACAAGGTATGGAATAATCATGACTGCTGTCTTGAAACCCTCTTTCGCTCCTTCGATGAATACATCGTAAACGCGTAGCTTGCGGCGTATGCCAGCGAGAATAAAGGCGATGATTACGCTAAAAAGGATGAGGTTCGCACCAAAGGTGCTGTAGAGCTGCACTTTCTCGGCGGGGAGATTGGCGAAGAAGTATGTTATCCCGCCAACAACGACGGCAATGGCACCAAGCCAGCTCCAGATCACGCGATCCATGCGGATGCGTTGCTTGATGCATAGTGCCGTGAGACCGACGATGGTAGCTATAGCTGTGGCTATCAGAATAGGGATGAATATGTCTGTTGGATTTGACGCACCGCCCTGGGCTCGATACATCATGATGCTGATAGGTATCAGACAGAGTCCGGAGCTGTTGAGCACCAGAAACATTATCATCGCATCGGTGGCGGTGTCTTTTTTGTCGTTAAGGTTTTGCATCTCCTGCATAGCCTTGAGTCCCATGGGAGTGGCGGCGTTGTCAAGACCGAGCATGTTGGCGGATATATTCATGAAGATCGCTCCCATGGCAGGATGTCCTTTGGGTATTCCCGGGAAGAGTCGGGAAAAGAACGGGCTGATGAGACGTCCGAAGAATTCTACAACTCCAGCCCGTTCTCCAATTTTCATTATTCCCAGCCACAAGGTCAGCACTCCTGTGAGTCCTAAAGAGATCTCAAAAGCGAATGCCGCCTGATCGAAGGAGGCGTTCATGATATCGCTCCATACTTGCAGATCCCCTCCCCAAAGACTGCGTCCGGCAGCCATAAGAAAGGCGATAAGGAAAAACGATATCCAGATCCAGTTGAGAACCATTCCTAAAACCTACGGATTCCCATTATCTCGCGGACGTCCTTGAGGGTCTTGGCTGCGTATTCGCGGGTGCGCTCGGCTCCTTGGCGAACTACGCGCGAGAGGTATTCTTCGTTGTTGCGGATGTCGAGAATGCGTTCGCGGATGGGCAAGGTTACTTTCAGGATATCTTCAGCAAGCTGTTTCTTCAGGTCTCCATAGCGGATGGAGCAGTCGGCGTATGCTTCGCGGAAGTGGGTAACTACATCCGGTGCGGAAACAAGTTCAAGAAGTGTGAAAAGATTCTTTATAGGCTCGCTCATTTCTGAGTTGGGTGTCTGGGGTCCCTCATCGGTAACGGCACGCATCACTTTCTTGCGGAGTGTTTTCTCGTCGTCAATGAGATAGATGCAGTTACCTTCGCTCTTACCCATCTTCCCAGAACCGTCGAGTCCCGGCACCTTAACCGCCTGTCCGCCAAAGTTAAAGTTTACGGGTTCTCCGAAATATTCAGTCTTATAGAATGAGTTGAAGCGGCGTGCGAAGCGGCGTGTGAGTTCAAGGTGCTGCTCCTGGTCTTTACCTACTGGCACATAGTCGGCATGGTGGATTAGGATGTCAACAGCCATAAGAGTAGGATAAGTGAGGAGTCCGGCGTTTACACGCTGGTTGGTCTGGTTTCCGAAAATCTCCTTTTCAATCTCGTCGCTGTCGGAGGTGATGCCGAGGCATTTGCGTGCTTTGTCTTTGAAAGCCGTGGTGCGCATCAGTTCACCGATTCCTACGTGCATATTCAAAAGCAGATACATTTCCGAAATCTCGGGGATGTCGCTCTGCACGTAGATTGTATTTTTTTCAGGGTCAAGACCGGCAGCAAGATATTCTGCCAGAATGTTTTTGACGTTATCGTGAAGGATGTTGGGATCCGGAGTTGTGGTAAGGGCATGAAGATCAGCAACAAAATAACGGCAGTCGTAATCATCCTGCATGCGCACGAATTTTGAGAGTGCACCGTAATAATTGCCAAGGTGAAGGTTGCCGGTGGGACGGATGCCACTTAGCACTATTTTTTTATCTTTATTCTCTTCCATTGTGTATTCATCGTTTATTTATGCAAAATTACTAAAAAATGTTTTATTGTGAATAAAAATCAGTAATTTTGCTTTCAACATTGTTATAATGGATATGAAAAGAATAAAGTTACTCCCTGTTTTATATTATACGATCGTGTGTGCCGTCATCATTCAGGCGGCAGCTTTCTTGATTAGTACGGCTCCGGAT
>DAWBVG010000102.1:0-2673 GCA_052279865.1 Muribaculaceae bacterium | reverse complement strand
CTCGGAGATGTGTATAAGTGACAGTGACAATTTCCAGGCGTTGCCCGGTTTGTAGACTTCTTTTTTCGTTTCCGAATCTTTATTGGCGAGTCCGGACATGTTGCTGTTGCCTCCGTTGTTTTCACCGGTGCGCGACATCGGTCGCTGCCCCTGCGCAAGCAAAGGAAACAGAGAGAGAATAAGCAGTATTATAGTTTTATTCAGATTCATCTTGATTCATTGAGATGACAAAGTTAGTAAAAAAACGCCTAAAACAAAACAAAGCCGGGGTTTCACAACTCCAACTTTGTTTTAGCATTAAAAATTTCTTTCTAATACCATGAATAAAACACAGTGCAAATACAATAATCGTAACTATATAACATATGAGATGCCGAAAATGTTTCTTATTATGAGATTATTTTGCTAAATTTGCATATTAATATTAAAAATTTTTAGTTATGAAAAATTTCAAACATCTGATTATCATAGCCATGATGGCAGTTTTTGCATGTGGTCAGGCTAATGCGGAATTTCGCTTCGGTATCAAGGCTGGTCTAAATATCAATAAACTGCATCTGTCAGAACTCAAACAGAATATATCTTCCGACAATCAATGTGGTGTCACAGCCGGTGTGATGACTGAGTTTACAGTTCCCGTAGTAGGAATTGGTTTTGACCTCTCGCTCATGTACACCCACATGAACAACGATATCAAGGAAGGAGCAGCCGAGGGAACGGTAGGAAAAAATTTCCTTGAAATTCCTTTGAATCTTAAATACAAGTTCAAGCTTCCTGTTGTATCTTCTTTCATGACTCCGATGATTTATACCGGTCCGACGATGGCTCTCAAACTTGACAAGAGCACATTCCAGAATCTTAAAACCAAGACCGTACAGATGGGATGGAATGTTGGTATCGGTCTGGAGTTTGTTAAACATCTTCAGATCAGCGGAGGTTACACGTTCGGTATGAACAATCTTGCAAAGAAAATCCCGGTAGTAAACAATAATATGAATATTGGCGATATCAAGGTCAAGAACAATTATTGGACAATAACTGCTGCTTATCTCTTCTAATAAATATTTACAATGAGAAAATTCTTCACAGCTCTGCTGTTGGCAGTAATTGCTTTTGGCGCTTCAGCTGAATTTCGCTGGGGACCTACAGCCGGTATCAATATCTCCGAACTGTATTGGAAACAGGATCTTGTAGAAAATAAGAGTCTTGTCGGTCCGAATGTAGGAGTAATGGGAGAGCTTATGATTCCCGGCATTGGATTCGGAGTAGATGTAGCTGTCAAATACAGCATGCATGGTTCTTCCGTAAATTTCGGTGAACAATATATATGGAGTTCGGAAGGTTATGGAAAGGAGAATGTGTGGTTTCACACATTGCAGATCCCTTTGAACCTGCGCTTCAAATGGACACGTATGAACGGACTTGAACATTATGTGGCTCCGTTTGTGTATGGCGGTCCCGTGTTCAATTTCAATCTGTCAACATCCGATCTGCCCATTATCGAGCATCCTGCAGGATCGTTCGGACTGCAGTGTGGCATCGGTGGAGAGTTCTTCGAGCGTTATCAGCTCTCAGCCGGTTATTACTGGGGTATTTCATATGACTGTCGCACCGTGAAGCTTGATAACTTCAGTGCGCGTTCACGTGGCTGGCAAGTGAATGTTGCCGTGCTATTCTAAACAGCTTCTAATATGGATGAGAATAAGGAAGAAGAGAAGGTTTCTCCAATGGTTCAGACTGATGAAGAACTGCGCATCACAGAGAAAGCGATAGAACTTCTGAAGACAGTGTATGATCCTGAGATTCCGGTAAATGTTTATGACCTGGGTCTTATCTATCGCATAGAGTATGATCCTTCCGACAAGGTTCTGCATGTTGACATGACGCTTACGGCACCTTCATGCCCGGCAGCTGATTTTATTCTTGAAGATGTGCGTCAGAAGCTTGTAAGCATAGAAGGACCGGAGAAGGTGGATTTGCGCCTTGTGTTCGAACCGGAATGGAATAATGATATGATGACCGAGGAGGCAAAGCTTGAACTCGGATTTCTATGAAAGCATATTTTCTGAGTGATCTCCATCTCGGAGCTCCATATTTCCCGGATTCCCGTGAAGCAGAAAGAAGGGTTGTAACCTTTCTCGATACAATCAAGGATGACGCCGAAGTGATTTATCTCTTAGGCGACATCCTTGATTATTGGTATGAATACAGGTATGTTGTGCCTCGAGGATTTGTGCGTTTTTTCGGGAAACTGGCTGAGCTATCGGATCGCGGCATCCGTATAGTATGGTTTATCGGTAATCATGACATCTGGATATACGATTATCTCCCCTCGGAACTTGGAATCGAGGTTGTAGATGGCTCGCTTGTGGAGAAAATCGACGGCAGGTATTTCTATATGACGCATGGTGATGGCATTGGGAAGCTTAAACCTTCGTTTCGGATGTTGAGAAAGCTTTTTCGCAATAAGACATGTCAGAAAGCTTTCTCTGCAATTCATCCGCGATGGACAGTTCCTTTTGCCTACAACTGGAGTCGACACAGCAGAAAGATAGAGGGACCATCGGAGAGTGATGCGAAACGAATGATGGACAACATCACAACTTTCAGCCGCGAATATCTTAGCAACCATCCCGAGATGAATTATTTTATATTCGGACATCTGCACTTGCT
>DAWBVG010000101.1:0-1426 GCA_052279865.1 Muribaculaceae bacterium | reverse complement strand
GATGTGTATAAGAGACAGGCCATATGCAAAACAGCATAAAACTTTAAGCTTAACTTTAAATTCTTATTATTAATGTACTCAAAATCAACAATCACACTTTTATCGATTCTTGGTTTGGCAACATCAGCATTTGCCAAAGACAGAATGACAGTCAATCCGGATGCAGTTAATACAGGAACCATCCTGCATGCATGGAGCTGGAATTTTCCGGAAATTGCAAACAATATGAAGGACATTGCAGCGTCCGGGTTCACTATGGTACAGACATCTCCCGTGCAGCACTGTTATGAACCGGAAGGAAGTGGCAAAAAGATTTTCGACGACAATGTCACCGAAGGCAACTGGTATTATTATTATCAACCTACCGACTGGAAAATAGGTAACAATATAGTTGGCACACGGGAGCAAATGCAACAGATGATGGATTCTGCGGCAAAATATAATATTAAGGTGATCGTGGATGTGCTTCCCAACCATACGGCTTTCGATGTAGATGCAGTTAGCGACGACTTCTATAAGGCTGTAGGAGGGAAAGAGAAGATGTTTCATTCAAAAGGTCTTACGCCTATAAATAATTATGGAGACCGCGATCAGTGCACCCTCTGGGCTATGGGAGGACTTCCGGATGTAAACACCGAGAATCCTGATTTTCAAAAATACTACTTGCAATTTGTGAACGATCTGTTGTCGCTTGGTGTAAGAGGATTCCGTTATGACACAGCCAAACATATCGGTGTGCATTCTGATCCCGTTGACGCAGCATCAGGAGTCAAAGAGAATGATTTCTGGGATGTTGTTACCGGACGTAAAAGTGTCAAGGGTGTAAAGCTTTCGATGCCTTATGATTCTCTATTTGTATATGGAGAAGTTCTGCAAGACAAAGGTGTGCCCGAAGCGGAATATGCCGATTACATGGGTCAGACCGCTTCCAGTTACGGACATGTTATTCGTGAGATGCTTGAGAAAAGATCTGCAAACGGTCTTGACATAAAAAGCTATCATCATCAGGCTGCCCCTGAATTTTTGACAACCTGGGTTGAAAGCCACGACACATATGCCAATGCACATGAATCCGCCCATCTTACAGATGCTCAGATCAGACAGGGATGGGTATTTCTGACAGCACGCCAGAACGGCACTCCCCTCTTTTTCAGTCGCCCCGCAGGATCGACCCGTCAAAATTACTGGGGCAACAACATTCTCGGCGCGCGCGGTAATGATGAGTTCAAACATCCCGAAGTTGTTGCGATAAATAAATTCCGAACAGCAATGGCAGGACAGAAAGAATCCGTCGAGATATCCGACAATGGTCAGGTTTTACTCGTTAACCGTGGCAAAAAGGGAGCTGCAATTGTCAATATTGGCACGCTGTCAAACGTTGTTGATCTTCCCACTACCCTTCCTGTCTATTATACACATCTCCGAG
>DAWBVG010000100.1:0-3407 GCA_052279865.1 Muribaculaceae bacterium | reverse complement strand
CCATAACGCTGTTGAACCATCGTATACGGGTTGTGCGACCAAGATTGCATGGCGAAAGCATTCGCAAACAAACCATAGCGGGTATGCTTGTATGACAAACGTGCCGACACATTCTGCGAAGTGGAACTATAGAAATCATCGACACCACGTCTGAACGATCTATAATTCGTCATCACATATCCGGGCAGGATAAGACTCAGATCCATCGGTGAACGCCTCGATCCGCCATGAACATACATAGAAAATCTGTTGTTGGGTTTCCAGCCGATGCTGAGCGAAGGGGAGAAATAAACTCCACTCCGGTTTGCAAGAGCCTTATCGAATGTGTAGTGAGCAAAACTTACCGGCGCATCAAGCGAAATATCAACACGCTTTATCCAGTATTCGAACTTCGGCGTTACGTATAATGTAAGATAATTCGTATTCAATACATTGGTTGTTTCACCGGGAATGGCTTCAGGCATATCGGGTAGTTCGGTGTTGAGTGTGCGGAAATACCCCTTTACACCACCCTCCAAACTCACAGTGATGCCTTTGACGGAAAATGCATACGCAGCGCTTTCATGAGTATGAAAAGCATGGTCTCTCACATATTGATTCAACAATTCTCCATTCCCCATTTTCAATTCCATATTCTGAGGAAGTGATTCCCATTCATTTTGACTCAGAAAAGTAACTAAGTGCTTTCCGTTGAAACGCTTGATCAATTTAAAATCGTTGCCGACATAATAATCAGGAAAAGAAGCGGTCTGGTCGTTGGGCAAGGAACCGGTGACTCCCAGGCGCACATCATCCCAGTCAATATTGGTCTTAAGCGTATTGTTGATAAACGCTGTTTTCTGGTTCAGTTCATAAATAAACTTACCGGAAAGGGAATGAGAGCGGTCAACACCGCTGCGGTTTTCAGTAACAACGCGGTTGCCGTCGTTAAGGAAATAGGTGGTTATATTCTGCGCAGCAGCCTGCACACGGTTGAAGGAATAATCTATCTGTGTTTTGAATTCCCCACGCCCGAACTTCCAGAGGCTATTGGTCGAAGCGAGTGCAGAACGGTTGAAAAGAGTTCGTTTTCGGCTTAGGTTAGGCACCCCGGGCAATGAGACACTTATATATTGAGTGAGATCCGTTCCACGTCTCGAAGCAAAGAAATCGGTTGCCTGTGCCGAAAGATCTTCTCCGATATTGTTAGTTTTTAACGTTGTTATGTTCTGAAAATTCGGCATCACAGCCATCGCGAACACTTCACCATCCCATATCCCGCCATCGGGTTGCCAACAATATCCCCCTCCGGCGTCACCATGAAAAGTCCAGGTAGCTTTCGCCTTGTTTTTGAGTTTCAGGTTAATCGCGGCTTTGTCGGAGAAAGATATTCCCGACAACACCTGTAAAGGCTGATGATTCTCCATAACCTCAACTGCTCCCACATCCTCATGACTTATACCGTTGGTGGCAATGCCATACTTCCCTCCCAGCAGGTCGGAGCCTTCTATATAAAACTTATTGATATCCTCACCCTGATACTTTATCTTACCGGAACTCGCCACATCAATACCGGGCATGCGTTTGAGCACATCACCGATGGAACGATCCTGAGCCTGCGCAAAGGCACTGACACCATACGTGATGGTATCTCCCTGCTCCCGAATACGATCCGCCTTAATAGTGACTTCTTTCAGCAAAGTCGAGCCCGGTTCAAGAAAAACTGTCAGAGGAAATGAGACACTGTCGAGAGATATGGATTTCTTGGCAAAACTCATCATTGACACTTCCAGACGGCATCCCGAAACAGACGGAACCGTCATTGCAAACCCTCCATCCTTTTTCGACGTTGCAAATTTCTTTATCTTTCCGTCTGCCCCCTTGACAATAACCGATGCTCCTGTTAGAGGCTCATTCTTCTCCTTATCTACGACCTTACCGGATACATTGACCTGAGCAATGGCTGTAGGAGCTGCAAGCAAACATAATATGTATGTGATAAATTGTTTCATTCGTGATAATCCGTTTCAAGGAAATCATCAGTGCCGGTATAATCAGCATTTTTTACATTTACACCCCCGTTGGTCATCGCAGCTAAACGCGCGCTTCTGTTTCGGCGGGTATAATCCTTCTGTTTGAGAAAATTCTTCCGCTTGGAGGTGTATATGTTCTCTTTTTCATACGGATCCTTCAAAGGTTCGTTACATTTCTGCAGCCCTTTGATAATAAATTTATAATCACCATCAACTGAAGCTGCCTCCATGATTAAACCGGGAAGTCCATAAAGTTGCCAGGGACCATCGGGTACAGAAATTTCAGATGCAAACCATGCCGACCATTTGCGTCCGTGATATTCCGCCTCTGCCATCTGACACTCGTAACCCATCACATTTTTTGTTGAATCGGCTATCTCCCATACCAGGTCATCCATCGGTACCGAATATCTGAAAGCGTCTCCGAAGTTGACATCCCATACAGTCATTTTCTCTTCTCCGTAATCTTTAAGACACTTGTACTGACTTTCCCTCATCATCCCCTTTTCCTTTACTATCTGCATTGCATCAGCACCGGTACGCGTAAACTCTTCAAGAGCCTCATCCCACACAGCCCGATGGATTGCCTTTCCATTGGGATCGTTCATAAGTGAATCCACAAAGAAAGTCTGAGGGTTGTAATAATAAGAGCTGCCTGCAGCGAGCTGCAAAATCCATTTACTTGTATCCTCTTTGGGATTGCCCTCTTTATCTTCCAATACATGGATTGCCTCATATTCTGCCTTGAGAGTCGCGTGGGGTCTATTGTTCGCTGTCTCCTCTGCAGCAACATATCCGGAAACGCCAAGACATAGGAGATATATTATCTGTCTGTTCATATCAAACATTTTGGCAAAAATAAATAAAAAAAACTGAATCGATTATCAACAAATGTTGATAATCGATTCAGACGACAAATATTTTTTCTCAAAAAAACGATTCTTGTATAAAAATGCTATTCCGGAACGCCACCATATTGGTTGGGAAATGTCTGAGAAGGCTGACAGCAGAATACGATTAGGATTATGGTGCCTATGACAGGTATAAAACCGATAAGCCACCACCACCCGCTCTTACCAGTGTCATGAAGCCGACGGAAAAGCACACCCAATGACGGCAGAAACAGCACTGCAGACACAATATATGATATGACAGGCAAACCCGAAGGTGAAGATTCATGAATGCTCTGCAGTCCTGAAGGAATACCGAACAGAAGACCGATTATTGCGGTGAAAAGAATCCACCACCAATACTCACTGCGCGAAGCGCGCCCCGTAAACGTGCAATACTTCGAAAAGCATCTGCTGATTGATTGTCCAAATGTCATAGCCGTAAATTTTTTGTTAAAATCATTCAACCATCGCAAGCGTAAAGTTGAAGTTTATAAGTTTAATT
>DAWBVG010000099.1:0-2537 GCA_052279865.1 Muribaculaceae bacterium | reverse complement strand
TTACTTACATATATCGGTTAATTTTTATTACTTACTTATCCACAAATGTAATATACAAATCTCATAATTCCAAAATAAACAACTTCATTTCCTTTATTTTGATTTTGCACAATAGGAAAAATATATTTAATTTGTAGTCTGTAAGTATGATATCGAATTCATGGAGAATACACAACTAAATATCGCACAACTTTCAAAGCAACTGCAATCCAAACTGACCCCTGTCTATGGAGAAGGAGAGGCAAAAGCCATGGTGCGCCTGATCTTTCATTCCCTAAAGGGATGGAGCCTAACAGACTTGATGATTCATGCTGACAATCCTGCTTCGGAATATCTGGTCGAAAAAACCGGCGAGATTCTTGCGCGATTGCTCAAACATGAGCCAATACAGTATATCCTCGAAGAAGCATATTTCTATGGCATGAATCTGAAGGTAAACACTTCTACTCTCATTCCCAGACCCGAGACTGAAGAACTTGTAGATATGATCGTAAAAGAGAACAACGGCAATAAGGATCTTTCGGTTCTCGATGTCGGCACAGGATCGGGAGCAATAGCCATCGCTCTTTCGAGGAATCTACCCTTTTCAACAGTAACGGCAATAGATATTTCTCCCGAAGCCCTATTGACGGCAAAAGAAAATGCTGAAACACTCCATGCCAAAATCAACTTCATAGAGGCAGATGTTTTTAAATATGCACCTGAAGCCAATCTCTTCGACATAATTGTTAGCAATCCTCCATACATCGACGAGTCTGAAAAAAAAGATATGGAATGCAATGTACTCGATTATGAACCTCATTCAGCATTATTCGTTCCTGATGAAAACCCTCTTATCTATTACAGCCGCATTGCCACGATAGCATCGGATTCACTCAAGAGGGGTGGTAAACTATATTTTGAAATAAATCCCCGTCACGCCTGCGATCTAAAATCTTATCTTACACATGAAGGTTTCGATAATGTATCGATTGAAGAAGACATAAACGGAAAAGAGCGCTTCATCAAATGTAATAAACCTTTTTGATTCTAAAATATGAATAACAGGAAACCGGCAAATCCGGAAGCTCTCCGTCTAAAAATGGCGGACCTCTGTGCACGCTCTGAGCAGTGTGAACATGAGATAAGGGAAAAACTTAGAAAGAAGATGCTTCCGGCAACGGAAATAGATAAAATTATTGACTTCCTTATCGACGGGAAATTTATTGACAATTCAAGATATGCAAAAAGCTTTACAAACGATAAAGTCAGATTCTCAGGCTGGGGCAGAAACAAGATACGAATGGCGCTGGCATATAAACGGATTCCATCATCTCTTATAGCTGAAGCATTGGAGGAAATCAATGAAAAGGAATATCGATCCTCATTAATAAAAGTTGCTACAACAAAAGCCAGGAATCTTGATCTTGACGAATATGATGACCGCACAAAATTATACCGCCATCTCCTTTCACGGGGATATGAATCATCATTGGCAACGAAAGTCATAGCATATATAAAAAAGCAGAGGGAATGAAACCGTTAGTGACACTTGCTGAGGCTTTACACAGCATTGTAGATTTCATTTTTCCGAGAACCTGCCATCTCTGTGGCTCAAAACTATCGGACAATGAATCATATCTCTGTCCCGGATGCATATCTCGACTGCCGCGAACATTATATCACAGGAATGATATGAACCCGATGGAGCAACGCTTTGCAGGATTATTCCCTTTTGAACATGCCACAGGGTATTTCTTTTACGCAAGCGGTTCGGACCTATCAATTTTGATGCAAGATCTCAAATACAGACATTATAGGGGCTTGGCGGTCCGCATAGGATCGATTGTTGCCCGCGAATTAATAACTACATCATTTCTGACTGATATAGATTATATCATCCCTGTTCCCATGCATATCCTTAAGAAGGCGAGACGAGGTTACAATCAGACCGAAGAAATAGCAAAAGGCATAAATGAGATCACAGGCATACCGATTAAGTTAAATCTAAAAGCCATACGTCCACATAAAACACAAACCAAGCTTACACTTGACCAACGACGCTCCAACACAACCGATCTATTTCGCCTCAGTAAGCCCGAAGAAATAGCCAACAGACACGTTCTCCTGCTTGATGATGTCTGCACCACGGGGTCGACACTCACAAGCGCAGCTGAAGCCATTCTGAAAGCCTCACCCACTACTCGCCTTTCCCTTCTCACAATCGGAGTAACATTCTAATTTCTTCTATCGAATTTCCAGCAATCTTGAAGCTCCTGTGCTTCCTATCGTGCGCAGCCGGTTGAGTGAAGGCACCTTGGTGCCCCGTATGCCGTCGCACGCAGATATGCAAAAAAGCCTCAGGTCTCCCTGAGGCTTCCCAAAGGTGGCGATTACCTACTCTCCCGCTTTCCCGGAGTTAACAATCACCATCGGCGCGGGAAGGTAAAAAAAAGAGGACCGACATCTCTGTCGGTCCTCGAAAAGGTGGCGATTACCTACTCTTCCGCTTTCGCAGTACCATCGGCGTGACAAGGTTTAACTTCTCTGTTCGGAAT
>DAWBVG010000098.1:0-7725 GCA_052279865.1 Muribaculaceae bacterium | reverse complement strand
GCATTCATGTTCCAAAGGGTATGTCCGGCAGTCTCAGCTTCCGCAAGGGCATCCTGACAGGCTGCAATGCATTCATCAAATTCGCGCTTGAAGAGATGCACCTTGGCTTTGAGCGCGTAGCCGAAGGTTTTGTCCGGACGGAAGGAATTGACAGCTTTGTGAGGAAGATCGTTGATAGCATCCTCGATATCCTGCTGTATAAAACGGTAGGTGTAGCCTACTGTCTGCTGGATACCTTTCTCTTCCAGGCTCTCAAACATTCTCTCTCGCACGATGATGCCGTTCGTGGCATCGGCTGTGGCAGGATCATATGGAGTCGCGAACATATTTATGAGGAAGAAATAGTTGTATGCCCTCATTATCTTCGCTTGTGCCATGGCAAGCTTTTTGTCGGTATCCGATCCTTTGGATGAATTAACGTGGCTCACGATCACATTATAATTGGTGATTCGGCTGTAACAGTTGTTGTAGAGATAACTGTTGATAAGTATGGATGCCCGGTCATAACCCTCATTCCAGAAAAATCCAGCAGAGCGTAAGGGCCAGGTGTAATTCTTAAGATCTTCGGTTTTATACCATGATGCCTCGTTGCAGATATACCATCCATCCGAATGGTCGTAGGTTGGTGACACCTCCTCCAACAGACCGAGATAGTCATCTGTCGATTCAAGCTGCGCACGCCCTTTAGGCTCTATATCCAGATAGTTGTCGCATGCCTGAAACGTTACTGCGGTGCAGAGCGCGAGCGCATATATATGAATTTTTTTAATCATTGTTTTCAAAAATTAGAAACTAAAATTGATACCAAACACATAAGTTGGTGTCTGCTGCGATGTTCTCAAACCGGAATTGGCGATGAATGCTTCGGGGTCGATTCCGTATTTGTTGGAAGCCCAGTGGCAGAGATTGTCGATCTGGAATCTTAGTTGTGCGCTTTTAAAGGCACGGGTCTTTTGTAGCCATTTCTGCGGGAAGGAATAGCTGACACCGATATTGCGCAGCTTGATGAAAGAGGCGCTTGCGGTATTGATGTCGGCATATCGCCAATGTTCATTGCGTTCGCCGCTATCGCCATAAGTTCCCATCACTGGGATGTTTGTATTGGGATTCTCTTCGGTCCAACGGTTCACTATATCCTCATGAACGGCTCCGTCAGTGAGTTTGTGGGTGGCATCGTAAAGTGTGGGCACATCCACTCGCAATGAATGTCCGGCATAATATACGACTTTGGCGAATACCGTCAGGTCGCGCCAGCGGAAATCGAGATTGAGTGCGCCGTTCCATTTAGGGGCAAGTTGTCCGACACACACAAGCGCATTGATGTTGCGCACCGGATTGATTGATACCACTTCACCATTCTGATTATATACGGAAGGATCGCCTGTTGATGTCAATCCTGCGTAGCGATAAGCATACAGTGAATTGTATGTGTCGCCCTTCAAATAGTTGGAGGTCGGATAGCGGATCATGTCAAGCGCATCGGTAGGTGTATAATCAATCTTGTCGATGGTATTCTTGTTGTAGGCGGCTGTTAGCGATGTGGAGAATGTGAAATCACGGTTACGGATCCAGTCGTAGCCGATGTTGAATTCCACACCCACATTCTTCATGGCTCCGTTGTTTGCGCGTGCCATTCCGTTGAAGCCTAATGTCGGGTCAATACTTTTGTTTACCAGCAGATCGGAGCTGTATTTATAATAGAAGTCCAGACTTCCCGACAGGCGAGAAAGAAACGCAAAGTCTATACCGGCATTGAATGTGGCGGTTTTCTCCCAACGCAGCGAGCTGTTGGGAGGAGTAAGAATCATCGTTATGGGACTGTTGGTATAAAGCGAGGTGCCGAAAGATGCCAGAAGATAGGGCGACGATGACTGGTCAACCATACCGGTTATGCCATAGGTGGCACGAAGTTTCAGACGGTCAAGCCATGTGAAGTCGCGCATGAATTTCTCTTTCTCGATATTCCAGCTTCCTCCAACCGACCATAGCGGACGATAACGGTATTTCGGGTCGCTGCCGAAAAGGTCTGCCTGCTCAACGCGAACGCTCGCATTCACCGAATAACGCCCGTCATAAACATATCCGGCATTGAAATATGCCGACACATAGCGGTGTTTTACATCTGCCACATATAGATTCTCTGCTTTCTTGCGCGACACGGAGTAGAGCGAGCCAACGACACCGGTCTGGGAAAGAGTGAGCCAGTCAACCTGTCCATATGTGAGCCTTTGGGCGTCATATCCGTAACGTTCGCTGATATGGGCATCGCTTTTGTCTTCGCGTGCTTCAGCTCCAAGGAGGGCAGTCAGTTCGTGGTTTTCTCCGAATGTGTTGCGGTAGTTGAACTGTGCGCGCACATTGTAATTGTCATAGTTGTTGTCGCGATAGAGAATATGCCCTCCTTGCGGAATATTGTAGGTGTAATTGCCACGCGAATCAAGCGAGGCGAATTCATTCACCATTGACCGCATCATATAGGATTCAGCTTCGTCGTATTCAGTAGCATTGACCTTACGTTTCTCATACTGCCCTTTGATCTGGAAATCAAGTCCGGGGAGAATGTCGAAATCTGCTTGAAGGAAGTATTTCATATATAGGTCATCGGTTTTGTAACGGTTGTAGCCCGATTCCTCAACAGCGTTGTAGCCCATGAAATTCAACCCTTCCGTTGCGTTTACTTCTTCGGCAAGCACATTGTTGTAGAGATATCTATATGCCGGTTTCCCCTCGTTGTCATATAGAGTGTCGTAAGGCATCGCAGCTGTCTCACCCAGACCCTCAGCCTGAGTATACGATGTCTTTTTATATATTATGTTGGCTCCGAGGGTTAGTCGCATCCAGGGTGCGATCTTGAGATTGTTGTTTGTATAGAATGACAATCGATCATCGCTGTCATAACGCGTGTGAAGACCCATCTTCTGGTATCTCACAGCGGCATAGAACCCATATTTCTCGCTTCCCGCTTTCAGGGTGACGTTATAATCCTGCGTTAGACTGTTTTTCTGCAACTGTTTCCGATATTCGCGACGATAATCATTCTTGCGAAGGGCATCTATTGATGCATTGAGTTGTCCTTCATTGATTTCGTTGCGCATAAGGCGGTAATAAAGCATCTCTACCTGCGACAGGTATGCTGCATTGGTTTTATTGTTTTTGGTAGAGAAGTAGGATGCCGGGCTCTTGATATAATCCGGATTGTTGAAGAGGATCTCGCGCTCCAGATCTATGATATCCGAAGTTGAGGCATAATGCTGGTAATCAAGAGAGGGAAGCGGATTGAGATAATATCCCAGGGAGAAATTGGCTTCAATCTTCCCTTCGCTCCCTCGCTTGGTAGTGACCACTATCACGCCGTTGGAAGCGTATACGCCATATAGCGATGTGGCTGCCGCATCCTTGAGCACCGTCACACTTTCGATTGTGTTGGGATTGATGTCGCTCAGACTCATTCCCGTGGCAGGCTGACCGTCGATCACGAGCAGCGGAGTGCTGGAGATTGAGAAAGAGGAATTTCCACGAATGCTCATCTCGTTGTTATAGATGGTAAGACCGGGAGTGATTCCTTCTAACTTTGAATTCAAGTCGCCAGCCTGTACCTTGTTTAGTTTTTCAGTGTTTATCACCACTGCCGACCCCGTGTTGCGTTCACGTGATATTGTCTGGAAGCCGGAAACGACCACTTCCTCCAGCATGTCGGAATTTTCCTCGAGCACGATGGTGATATTGGAGCCTGTAGTTGTTACCATCTCTTTGGTTTTCATGCCCACATATGTCACCACGAGGGTTACTTTCCCCTGCTTGGGGATATTTAGTTCGAAATTACCATCGACATCGGTGCTTGTGCCTATTTTTGTGCCTTTCACGAAAATGGTTGCACCCGGAAGGTCTTCTCCGGCGGTGTCTGTCACCTTACCCGTGACGCGGTATACCTGCCCCGGAGGTGCAATCACTCCCGCGGGTGAGGCAGCTGCAAAGAGAGGTGCGGCATCTGCCGTCATAAACCCTATCAGGGCAGCCACCAGTGGAATATATATAGGTTTGTTCATATTTATTAGGTTAGATGATTATCTTACGGGTTTTGATGCCTTCAGAAGTCTTTATTCTAAGAATGTATATGCCGTTAGGAAGAGAAGAAATATCTATATCCTCATATTCTTCTAAAGTTTTGATTGTCTGTATTTTTCTTCCGTTAAGGTCAAAAATGGTGATTTCTGTCTTATTGTTGATCACGGTTGATCCTATGCCGCTCTCTTCATCCTTATGCTGTTTGAGAGGAGAAAGAGTGACTTCAGTGCCTTTTATAGTCAAAGTGCATTCTATTGGCTGGTCTGGAGTGGCTGTGACTCGATGCCATTCATCGGTATCATCAAGACGATAGAAGAAACCGATAGTATATGTTCCGTCATTCAGATCGGCATCAACTAAAGGGAAAGAGAGTCTGCCGTAAGAACCCCCCGCAATTGTACCGGCATTTGAACGGATTATTGGTTTTATTTTATTATCATCGACAATAGCAGCCCATATCTCACCTGTAAAATCATAAAATCCCTTGTTGAAGCAATCGAAAAATAATTGTCCATCGCTGAGAGTAGTTTTAAGAGATGCGGTTTCCGCAGCCTTGTGATATGCCGTTGCGTCTCTGAAATATAGAGTGTATATTGTCATGAGAAATGAGGTCTGGCGCGAAGACTCTATTTTTCCAACAGGCGCGATACGGCATATTATAGCCTGACTGTCATTATATCCTGCGGATGATCCGCCGGTTGACTGCTGGTCAGGATTGAGCGCGGATAAAGAAAAATAACCGTCGCTAAGTCCGCTCCAGCCCCAATTGAAATGAAATAGATGGTTGCCATCATATCCATCACATATGAAATCGTGTCCAATTTCTGAGTTTCGCCCTTCATATACTATTGGGCGTCCTGCATTCAGTTCGTCAAGAATGATTGTTTCCCATTCTTTAGCTGTCATAAGATCGCGCTCGTAAAGATGAAGATTCTTATCATAGCCGAAATAGTTGATGAGAGCTTCTCCTACTGAACGATGGTATGCCAGACTTGTAGAGGGGGAATATTGCATTTTCACTCCATATCCTGCTGCTTTCATCAAGTTGGCTACAGCATTGCATTGTATTTCCGTGGAGTTATAATTGTAAGTCAAAGTCATATTGTCCCAATCGAAGGGATCAATTGTTGAGAAATCAAGAGTGCGTCTGGTTTGTTGGGCATTGTCGTCATATGTGATAGTTCCTGAGGCTTGTGCCGGATGTGAATAATAACGCATAACCTGAGCTGTGGCTGTCGCCACACATCCTGTTACGCAGCGCATGCCGTTGCTCTCTGTTGGACAAAAGATATTGTAAGGATACTTTTGATCCCATTTTGTCTGTATCAGTGGAGCGACAGCCTCTGTCTGAGATGCGGTAGGAAGGATATCAATATTTGAGATCTCCCCTGCAACAAGGGCACTTATTTCTTTGGAATAATGATTTAGCCAGAAGCGACAGGCATCAGGCATATCGGTTTCTGTGATAGATCCTTTATCGCTGTAGGCAAGGATTGTTCGTGCGCGGTCATCGCCTGAGACCACGATGAATCCTCCTTCGTTTTCAATATTGAATATGTAATATGATGAATAAGATGAAGACCGGTTTCCCTTTTTAAGTTTTTTTCTTAGAGGTGTCTGATTATTGTTTGAATACCATTTTGTCTCGAGGAATTTTTCTGCCGATGCCATTGCCGCATTGCGGCTCACAGGAGCAGCGTTTGTGCCTGTCGTCAGTAATGTTGTAAGGATTGATGAGAGGATTAAACGTTTCATAAGATAAGGTTGCTGAAAAAACTGTGTCGGTTAGTGAAAAAGAGGGGGGCTTTGTTTCGAGCCCCCCTCGATTATATATTATGAATTTTGTCAGCTCTGATTATTTCACAACTATCTTTGCAGACTCTGAGTTACCCTTGCCGTAAACAACGACAACGTAAACACCGGGTGTTGCGTCAAGCGACATCTCAATGGATGCTGCTCCTTCGGCTGCAATTGTGGAAGCTACTTTGTTGGCGAGCATATCATAGACTGCAACCTCCGCTCCTGATGCGAGAAGAATGCTCTCTACTGTGAGTTTGCCATTTGCTGCGTTAATCTTGAGAGAGTTGCCCTCTGCTGCTATTTCAGATACCATTGATGAGTCTCCCTTTGTTACCATAAGATAGGGAAGGTCGGCGGCGCCTGCGCCGATCACGCCGAACGAGTCTGACTGCACGGCAACCAAATCATCTTTCTTGAGATCCGTGACAACGATGACAGCATCCTCATTGCCCACGGTTGCAGTTTTGATATTGCTCCAGTCGCACTCAAAGGCATACTGATTTGCGGGGTCTGTGAGTTTCACCATGCCGACATTGAGTATAGTGCCTTTTGCCCCATGATTGGTAAAGGTATATGTGCCGTCTTCCGGAACTTTAAAGTAACGGTCAACAGTATAGTATGCATCGGGATAGGTGTTCCTTGCATCCAACGCAAGGCTGCTTCCTCTCATGAGATTGTTTCCACAGTTGAGTGTGACCACGGCATTGTATGAGAATGCAAACTCAAGGGGTTCCTGCAAATCCGCAGCAGCTGTTATGCCAATGACATTTTTTCCTGCCTTGAGATACGGACCCGCAATAAGATCTCCTTCGTTGGTTCCTCCGGGGCATTCGATATGTATGGCTTCAATATTGGTAATGCCATTCATCAATTGTATCCATGGCATTGCTCCATCCATGATATTCAGCTGAGTGGCATAAGGAACATCAAGCTGATACCAGGCGGTTGTTCCGGCTTCGATAGTCTTTACGTTTTTCCAATCCTCGCTTGTTGTTACAAAGGGATAATATTTCTGCTTGCCTTCAAATCTGTTTGCCGGAAGAGCCATGGGTGAGTTCATACAGAAGAAACCGGCTGCTTTTGGAGTGATTTTTACGAGATATTCCTGACCGGGGAAAAGTACATAACTGTCTGTGCCTTCTGTCATCTGGAATGCCTGCTGACCACCGTCGCAGAGGTATACGAATACTTGCTGACCCACCGGGTTCGGATTGGTATAATCGGAAGCCCCGTCTCCCCACATTGCAGGGGTTGTTGCCGTGGAGGTAAATGTGAACCAGGCTTCTGCGGGAGCTGTAGCAAGATTCTCCACAAACCAACCACCTGTAGGCAACGGTTTTGCTGTCTGAGGTGTTGTGCCGTAAACTTCATCGGCAAAACAGGAAGCGACACACATGCTTGCCGCTGTCAACGTGAGTAAAAATTTTTTCATACGGTTGTTATTGATGTTGGTAAATAATTTAAGTTTCGTAAATTTCAACTTAAAGTTTATGAGTTTAAAAGTTTAAGAGTTTATCTGAATCGAGCTGAAAAATAGCCGCAAATGAATAAACCTATAAACTGTGCACTGTGTAATTAAACTTATAAACTTCAACTTTACACTCGCGTAAGTTGAATAAATAATAGATATAAAATGACATCCCTTCGAGAGAGATACTTATCCATATGGCAAAAATAAGTAATATTAGTGAAAAACAAAAATTTACCTATATGAATTTATTCCCTTTTTTATGTTAAAAATTTATATTTTAAACTGTTAATGTCGGCAATATGGTTGTATTTTGTTGCTAAATAGATGGTTATAAAAATGAAGGGATAATTAATAATTGGCACTCCTGAATAATTTGTATCGAACGGTGT
>DAWBVG010000097.1:0-1669 GCA_052279865.1 Muribaculaceae bacterium | reverse complement strand
CTTATCGAACTCGGTTCGATAAACGTGGATTATTCGACGAGACTTTGGATTTCATTGAGTGTAAGGTCACAAACGAGATAGATGATGGTTAAGGCTTGATTGAAGTTTTCACGTTTGATTACCAGAAGCCTTTGAATCCGGTTCTCGGAATTATCCATAGGATCTATATATAGTTCAATGCTTTTATTGTCGCCTTGCTTTATTGACAATGGAACCATTGTTTGTTTCGGTTTGGATGTATCAATCGCCTTTGATATTTCTATATCTTCTTCCTTCCCTGAAAGTGGAATAACATCCACGACTTGTCTTTTTGTCAGTCGCTCAATCCGGCTATTTATTTTTTTTGTGTCCCCTTCAAATCTGGTCTTAACCATTTCTACCATTTTTAATTTGGAGATGGGGAATCCTTGAAATGTGTCTTTGTTTTCGGAACTATTGAGCATGTTTAACATATATGGAGACATATAGGTATAATCAAACCCATCCCACTCCTTGGCTTTGGCAAACATTGGTTTAGTAATGTTATTTGCAATTGCGGCGTTGTCTGTTTTCGCATTGGTTTCCGCTAATGCGGGAATAGCGAAAGCGAGGAGGAGGGCGATGAATATGGATTTTAAAGCTTTCATAATTATTTTTTGTTTTTGTTGTCTAATATTGTTTCCTGGAGGTTGATTGCGTCTGTAAGAAGCAGTCTCAATTCAAGCATTGAATTGTCGTATCCTTGCGAAAAATCTCGCAGTGTCCCTGTATACTCCCGAGATGTGTTGTCCATCATGTCGTCGAAATCACCAAGGTTTAGATTTTTCATTTCTTTCTTGATTTTCTGCATTGTTATCAATGCTTCTTGATAAGCATCGCTGTTGGAGATATGTCGTGGGGGAGGGGGTGTAACCGGTAGGCTGCTTTCGGCAATTAGATTCCGTTTAGAGATATTAGGGCGGTCAATCGTTTTGTCGGTAATTACCGGTAACTGTTGCTCTATTGTGTCTGGCATCGTCAATGTAAATTTTGCGACTGAATGTGTGTTGCCAGTATGATCAATTCGGTCTACGTAGATAGATGCGAAAACCACAATGAGTACAGCAGCCGCAACAGATATACCGGTGAAACGGATATTTCTCCATCTGGTTTTTCTTGCCAGCCTATGAATGGTGTTGGAGAAAAATTCCTCAAGTTCGGCATCGGATATTAACTGCTCCGGTGGGCTGTTGTGCCGCTTGGTTAGACTGTCATTATCCTGTTTATTCATAATTCCTGTTAAAATATTCTTTAAGAGTTTTTCTTCCACGCGACAGGATGGTGCGAATGTTTGTCTGTGACATTCCTGTGGCTTTGGCTATCTCTTCGCCCGTCATGTCAGAGAGAGAATTCATCATGATTACCTTTCTCTGTTTTTCGGGAAGTGTCTTTAAACCTTCTGCAACGATACGTAGCTTTTCTTTATTTTCCAACGTATCTGATTCTTCCTTAAGGTTCAAACTTCCGATATCTTCATCAGAAAAACGTGCCCTTCTGCGCATCACTGAAATTGCGGCGTGTCTCACCGTCGTGATGCAATATGCCGGAATATTATATTCGTCGCTTAATGAGCTGCGGTTTTTCCAAAGAGATGTCAGGGCTTCCTGCAGACAGTCAAGGATGTCGTCGCGGTCGCGCAGCAGACGCGATG
>DAWBVG010000096.1:0-10547 GCA_052279865.1 Muribaculaceae bacterium | reverse complement strand
TTAGGCTTTAGGTTTTAGGCTTTAGAAGTAGACTCTACTAATTCCTAATTCTAAAAAAGCTATTTCGGAGAGGTACGGAGACGCGCTGAGAGGGCATTGAGCTCTCGGCGTTCGTGATCGGTGAGAGAGTTGTAGCCGGAGAGCCTTATCTTGTCAAGCAGCTCGTCGAGACGTTCATGGTCGCAAAGTTTTCCTTTAGCTGCCTTCACAATAGCTTCCGCATTCTTCGGCGAATGTGAGTTTTTGCGTTTCATCCGCTTTATATAGGATGCTACATCGACTCCCGCCCCTTTCTTAAAGACACTTAGAAGATTCTTTCCTGTCTCTTGCCGTCTGAGTGCGATTCCGTATGTCGCTCCGAACACTATTCCTCCCAAATGGGCGATAGATACTCCGGCTGTGCCGCTACTTGTACCTATCAGGGTGAAAAGAATGCAGATAAGGGCGAACCATTTCACCTTAACGCGTCCGAATAAAAAAAGGTTTATTTCATAATCCGGCATGGTCAGTGCCACAACTGTCATGATGGCAAGCACTGATGCTGACGCGCCGCAGAGATATGCGCCGGAGGATGCTCCTGAAACTGATGCTATGATATATGCCACTCCTCCCGTGATGCCTCCGCCAATATAACTTATCAGCAGATTCTTTTCACCGGAAGATAATATAATAAGTCTGCCGAACCAATACAGCCATAATACATTGAATATAAGGTGTAACGGAGAGAAGTGTGTTACCATGTATGTCAACAATGTCCATGGGTAGGCGACAAAGATACGGGGATCTGACGGAAGAGCAAAGATATAGGTCAGAAAATCCGGATTCTTATGCGCGAAGAGCATTATCATCGTCACAACCCAAAGTGTCACGCCGATAATCAGGTTCACGCCTGTAAGAATTGTCAGAATGCGAGAACCTCCGCAAAACCTTCTGTATTTATCAATAAAAGCCTCCGCCACGTAAAGTTCCTTTCTTTTTCCAATATAAAAGTATAAGAAGACCGAATATCATGCCTCCGAGATGGGCAAAATGTGCAACGGAATCCATTCGTCCTCCAACTCCGAAGAAAAATTCAAGCACAGCATATCCTGCAACCATGTATTTCGCTTTGATCGGAATGGGAATGAAGAAAAGATACATAGGGATATTCGGAAATACAAAGGCAAAACCAAGCAATATTCCGAACACTGCGCCTGATGCCCCAATAGTCACCATCTGGCTTTTCATCTCTGCCATTGCGCGGAGGAAGCGGCCATCGCCGACGGCTGCAGCCTGATCCACGATTTCCTTCATATGGTCAAAGGTCATGCCATTCATACGGGCTATGCCTGCAATATAGTCGTGATGCCATGTCAAAGCCCATACAGCCTCTTGCACAACCGCTGCTCCGATGCCACACACCATATAGAATATGAAGAAGCGTTTGGAACCCCATATATTCTCAAGCATGCGTCCGAACATCCATAGTGAAAACATGTTGAAGAATACATGCATCGGAGATGACGGGTCATGAAGAAACATATAGGTGATCGGCTGCACTGGATTGAACAAGTCGGAGCCGATGAAGTGCAGTCCGCAATGAGCCACAAGACCTGTCTCCGCAAAAGTGCGGAAAAGGTATTCTACAAGCCATATCAGCGTGTTGATGATTATGAGGTTTTTGGTAACCGGAGGCCAGTTTCCTGAGTTATATGAATTCATTTCTATTTCTGTTTTTCTATTTTCTATTGAAAATCCTCTACAAAAATAATAAAAAACATAATAAAAACGTAATTAAACCATAATGGTTTCAGATTCGTTAACAAATTTGCACTCTCAAGCTCTTTAGATATGCGACCAAAGTGCTTACTGATAATAAATCCGATTTCGGGAACGTCCGCCAAGAAGGGTGTGGCGGCTAAGTGTGTGCGTCGTCTTGGCAAGGAGGGAATGGATGTTGAGGTGCTTTATACGGATGGTCCCGGAGATGCGTCTCGGTTTGCGGCTGAGGCTGCTCGTAAAGGCTATCTCGGAGTTATTGCGGCTGGAGGCGATGGCACTGTCAATGAAATCGCCTCTTCGCTTCGCGGCACATCCACAGCACTTGGTATAATCCCGCTCGGTTCCGGCAATGGTCTCGCACGTCATTTGGGTCTTTCAATCGATATCCATGAGGCTCTTGACGTCATAGCGCGTCGCAATATCGTGGCGTGCGATTCCTGTGAGGCGGATGGATATCCTTTTTTCTGCACATTCGGTCTCGGTTTCGATGCTGCAGTGAGTGAGAAGTTTGCCCGTTCGCGTCAACGCGGTCTGATAAATTATATGCGCAGCGCTTTTGAGGAATACCTTAAATTTCAGCCTGAAGAATATGAAATAATTGCCGACGGTCATTCTTTTAGGCTGAAAGCCTTTATTGTTGCGGCGTGCAATGCATCGCAATATGGCAATAATGTTTTCATAGCGCCGGGAGCTTCTATAAGAGATGGACTTCTCGATATCACCATAATTCACGCAGGCACACCGTTGACGCGAGCGCGGGCAGGTGTGGAACTGGTTACCGGGCTGATAAAAAATAATATGATCATTCAGACCCTGCAGGCAAAGAAGGCAACAATAAGAAGACGTTCTCCAGGAAGCGCCCATATTGATGGGGAACCGATACAATTGGGCAAAGAGATTGAAGTCACCTGCCATCACGGCAATCTGTTGATATTTACCACCGGTGACAAAAAGCCATTCCGTCCCTTGATTACCCCCTTTAAATACCTTAATCGGGAAATCCGCTTGCGGCTAAAAGCTTTATTTAATGTTTAATGTGAAGTGTTTAAGTGAAATAGGCTGATTCGGTTCTGGTAGCTGAAAATATTACAAATTTAACATTACACATTTAATTAATAAGAAAAGGGTTCCGGCTCGAAAGCCGAAACCCCTTTTCATAAAATAAGCAAATGTTTTATTATTTTATGGAAATGTTTGCTATTGTCATTTGCCGAGACGTGCTTTCTCTCGCTCTGCATAAGCCTCGATTGTCACTCCGTTGCCGGGTTCGAATGTAGGATAATCTTTCGAAATCTGCTCGTAACATTCAAGAGCTTTGTCATATTTTTTTTGTTCGTCGAAGATGTTGGCTTTTTTGAGGAGCACGCGGGGAACAATCTGTTCGTTCACGCCAGCCTCTTTTACAGCCTTGTCGTAACAGCCAAGGGCTTCGTCATATTTCTTTATGTTAACGTAGCAGTCGCCCTTGAGAACAAGTGCGTTTGCTTCCAATACACTTTCTGAAGAAGAGAATTTGTCAAGACATTCAATCGCTTCTTTGTATTTACCGGTGTTGTAAAGCGACTCAGCTGCACTGAGAGCTGCAAGCTTGCCGGCGTCGGTGCTTGAATATTTGTCTGCCACTTTTTTGTATTCCACAGCAGCTACTGAATCATTTCCTGCAGCAGAAATTTCTACTTGATTGTAAGCTTCAAAAGCGCGATTGATTTTCGGATTGCGAAGGAAGAATACATAGCTGAGGATTAACGCCGCAATAACAGCTACGGCTGCAACTACTATGTAGATAACCTTAGAATTGTTGGCGATTTTCTCGCTTGCAGATGTAAGGTTAGAGTTCAATTTTTCAATTGCTGTCTCCTCCTGCTGTTCGTTTTTGTTGTTTGCCATTTCTTATAAGATGTCTTCCCTGTGCGGGATTTTTGTTATTAATTCTTTTTGAACACGCAAATTTAGTAATAATTCCCAAATAATCAAAATCTCCGGCTCCTTAATTATCAGAAGAACCTATTTTGAGAACATTTTCTTCAAAATGTTCTCGGTCTATTGCTCGATTCCGCATCCTGTTGCGATAGGCATAGACCGTATTGACCGAATAATTAAGGATTTTTGCTATTCTGGTGCTTTCTGAAACCCCGAGTCTTACGAATGCATAGATTCGCAATTCAGGAGTGAGAAGACCTCCGTTTATACGGACTCTTTCCGATGGTTGGAGAAGCTCATTGATTTTTTCCACGAAATCCGGATAAAGGGTAAGTACGACGGAGTCGATTTCTTTGTAAAAGTCTTCGTTTTCTTCTTCTCCAATCTTTCCTGATTTCACCGCTTTAAGAAGTTCTGATGCCTGTCCGGAGGATATTTTTCTGTCCACAAGTTTTACCAGTGAATAGTATTTCTCTGAATATGTGGAGCACAGCCCGATGAAATTGCCGATGTATGAATCCTTCATTCTTGAAGTCGCAGCTAAGGCTTCGCGACTTGCGCGCCCTTTGCGTATCTGCCTGAAGAGGAAGAACGAAGTTGCTGCAAGAGCAAGCAGGAGGATTGATGCGAGAGCGGCAACGATAAACCATTCGTTACGAGATGCGCTGATCTGGCGACGATACGCCTCATCGATGGCGGGCATCCAGCGCGCCATGCTGACCATTCGGACGCGGGCATTTCCTTTATAGGCATCTTCAAGTGCGAAATTTATATACCTGAAGGCAGTGGAAAAATCCCCTTGTTCGTAAAGCCATGCGGCAAGTGCCGGCAATGCGAATCCTTCTCGTGCATTGCATATTATATCACTTTCGGCAGCTTTTGCGAGATACGAAGCATAAGCCGTCTGGTCTCCATCGCTTTTATATACTTTTGCCAACTGGAAAGCTGCCATGCCGTAGATGTTATTGTCTTTGTCGAGTTGAGAAAGCAGCGATTCAAGTTCATTCCTGGCTGCCGCGAATTTTCCGCTTGCCACCATTCGTTCTCCAATTATAAACTGGCGGAAAAGGTCGTTGGCTGGTAATAGATTTATGAGACTGTCATCGCATTCCACATATTTTTGTTGATAATAAGTTGCCATCGGACTGTCATCGTCAACGTAACTGCTTATGTTGGAATATAGACGTCTCCCAACCTTGAAAAATTCGATTCGGCATTCTTTGTCGGCGGGAACGTGGGCAAGCGAATCATAATAATTGATTGCCTGACTGAAGAAGCCTGATGCCACAAGAGCATCACTTAGGGCTAATTCTGCCAGATATTGTTCTCGTGGCGAGCGGGAAATGGACGATTCATTGAGAGCGAGGGTTGAATAACGTAGCGATGAGTCTGCCATGTTCTGACGATAAAGCTTGGAAAGCTTTATCATGTCGTTGATACGCGATTCTTCAGAAATGCCGGGCATATAAAGCCTTTTTTTTAGCGAATCGAGCTTTGCGTCGGTAAGTGCTGAATACTTTTCCGCGTTATCCATTACTTTGCCTAATGATTTAAGCTCGGTTTCGGGAAGTTGCCATTTGCCGTTTTTTTCGGCAGATGCACATAAGCAGCTCCCTATAAGAATCAATAAGATGTTTGTTAATATTTTCATGGCATAAAGTTAATAAAATATTTTTATAAAGCAATAATAATATTTATATTGTTACAAATATATCTATTTTGTAATATATTGGTTATTAATATTATAAATATTATTTAGCTAATATTCTATTTATATATATGATTATATTTGTTGTTTGAGTATTGACATTGTCTTAATTTTGCAACCGAAGAATTATTGAAAGACTTAAAGGTCGAAATAAATCATAAGATGACGAAGAGTCGTCAAGGTGAAATAAGGTTGGTTTAGGCCCTGTATAAAACCCGAAAAGAGTTTGTGATTGCATCGCTTAAATGTAGATAGTATAGCTAATAAATTCATTTGTGTTAGGTTTTGTAGAATTAAATATAGAGTATTGACAAAATTGATTCGCAATTAAGCAGGCAGCTTGTGAAAGCCGCCTGTTTTTCTTTTATGATAACGGATTTTTAGGTAATTTTGCAGTCTGTTTTGATAGAATCTATAATAATGGTAGACGATAAGAAATATTATATACATACATTGGCGAACGGGCTGAGGGTTGTGGCGACCCGCTCAACCGGAGATGTCTCGTATATCGGCGCGATGGTTAATGCCGGAAGCCGGGATGAATCTGTTGATAAGCAGGGTCTTGCGCATTTCGTGGAGCATACCATCTTCAAGGGCACAAGACATCGCCGCAGTTGTCATATCGCAAGCAGGATGGAATGTATCGGCGGTGAACTGAATGCCTACACCACCAAGGAGGAGACAATGGTGTATACCAATGCCCCCGCAGGATATGCAGCCCGTTCTTTTGAATTGATTTCCGATCTTGTTAAGAATTCGACTTTCCCTCCCAAGGAAATAGAGAAGGAGAAAGAGGTAATAATTGAGGAAATAAATTCATATCGAGACAGTCCTTCGGATTCAGTCTACGATGAGTTTGAGGAACTCATTTATGCCGGCTCCGGTCTTGCTCATAATATATTAGGGAATCCGGAAAGTGTGAGAGCACTATCTTCGGAAGATGGCAGAACATTTATTGATGCAAAATATACACCCGATAATATGGTGATATATTGTAGCGATCCCGCCGATCCGGAGAAAAATATCCGTTTGGTTGAGAAATATTTTGGTGATATGGAATTCAAGTGCGTTCCTAATCAAAGAATTCAACCACCGGCTTGTGGGATATTCAATGAAACGCGATCATGTTCAAACCATCAGGCTAATTGTATTACGGGTTGTAGAATCTTTGGCAGAGAGGATCCACGCCGGCACGCATTGTTTCTTCTTAATAACTATCTTGGTGGTCCGTGCATGAATTCCCGCCTCAACATGGAGATGCGTGATCGGAGAGGTCTTGTATATACCGTGGATAGTAATGTGGCATTGATGAGCGATGCCGGGGTGTTGCTTATATATTATGGATGTGATCCGCATGAGACAGAGCGTTGCCGTGATATTATAGCTAATGAAATTGACCGACTCGCACAATCCCCTCTCCCTCCGCGCACTTTCGCCAAGGTCAGAGACCAATATTGCGGTCAGCTGATTATGAGCGGTGAGCATAGGGAAAGCCGGGCGATGTCTTTGGCAAAAAGTCTGATGTATTATGGCGAGATACATGATCTTGACTATACCTCGAAATGTATTCGCAGCCTCACTCCCGAGGCAATGCAGGAAGCCGCGCAGGTTGTGGCTTCAGCCGGACTTTCGACACTCACACTCTCCTGATTAATCAACAGCTGTTTTTAGATTGGATATGAAAATAGAAAATGTAGATCTCGGATACCGTCCCGTTTCTTTGGCACCTATGGAAGATGTTACGGATCCTTCGTTTCGTCTTATATGCAGGGAAATGGGGGCAGCTTCAGTTTATACAGAATTTGTGTCTGCCGAAGCCTTGATACGCGATATCAAGTCAACAACCCGTAAGCTTGCTATCAATGACGCCGAGCGTCCAGTCGCGATACAGATTTACGGTCGTGATCCGGAGGCTATGGTTGAGGCTGCAAAGATTGTGGAACAAGCCGGTCCGGATATCCTGGATATAAATTTCGGATGTCCGGTAAAGAAAGTGGCTGGAAAGGGAGCGGGAGCCGGTATGTTGCGAGATATTCCCAAGATGCTTGATATCACTCGCAGAGTTGTTAAGGCAGTGTCGATTCCCGTTACTGTGAAGACACGTCTGGGATGGGATTGTGAAAACAAGATCATCACAGATCTCGGACCTGCGCTCCAAGACTGCGGAATAAAGGCGCTGACAGTGCACGGACGTACTCGTTCGCAGATGTACACCGGCCACGCTGATTGGACACTTATTGGGGAATTGAAAGCCGACACACGCATGGAGATACCTGTGATAGGTAATGGTGACATCATAACACCGGAAGGTGCGGTTGAGGCTTTTGATAAATACGGAGTGGATGGAATAATGATCGGACGTGGTGCAATAGGTGCTCCCTGGATTTTCAAGGAAGTAAGGGAATATATAGAAAGGGGGGAATATCATCCGCTGCCCGAGGCTGCAAAATTTGATATATTGCGCAGGCAGATACGTGAGAGTATAGACAGAATTGATGAATACAGAGGTATTCTTCATATTCGACGACACCTCGCTGCAACTCCTCTTTTCAAAGGAATACCTAATTTCCGTGAAACCAGAATCAAACTCCTACGTGCTGATACTGAGAAAGATCTGTTTGAACTTCTTGATTATATAGCTGACACATTCTTTGGAAGTTAAGGGCTTGTGATAATTTCTAATAAAGTTTCTGAAAACTAAATCCAATAAAATAGTTTTCTATTCGTTATATTCATGGATTTATCCAACTGAATATTCCACTAAATTAAAAATTATGAAGAAATTTATAATCTTTTCATTTCTGATTTCCGCTGTGCTTCCTATTGTGGCACAGGAAAAGACTTATCGCCTCGACGTTGGACGTTTTGACAAAGTGAAGATAACAGACAATGTAAATGTCGTGTATCGTTCAGACCCAGATTCTACCGGTATGGCTGTCTTCACCGGGGAGGAGGAGTTTGCGAATGCTTTCATCTTCTCCAATAGTAAAGGAAAACTTCATATCCAAGTGAATACCGAGGATGTGAACAATCCTAAGTTGCCAATACTATACGTTTATTCCGATTATATCACTGAAATTGAAAATTCATCGGAGTTTACGGCAACTGTGGAGAATACAATCGCAGTTCCAACATTTACGGCAAAACAGATTGGAAACGGGAAGATAGTGTCTACTAATCTGAAAGCGGGAAAGGTTAACGCGAATCTTGCTACCGGTAAGGGCACTATCGTGCTGACCGGTAAAGCAGATAACGCTACTTTGAAGATGGTTGGTACCGGCGTTATCCAGGCTGATGATCTCGAAGCATTTGATGTAAAATGTTCCATACTTGGCACCGGTGAAATATTCTGCTGGCCCGTGAAGAAGCTTGATGTGAGAGGCATAGGCACCACCAAAATATTCTATAAGGGAGAACCCGAAATAAAGAAAGTTGGCGGTGGTAAAGTTTTCCCAATAACGGATAATGCAGACTGACATTACTCATTCACATTACCCCTATCACATTAAACATTGGAGAATTTAAAGCTCAAGACTGCACGCACGTTGAAATGGAATGCAATTGACCGCATTTCATCTCAGGTGCTTTATGCAGTTGTGGGCGTGGTTCTTGCCAATATCCTCACTCCTGAAGATTTCGGTCTTGTCGGAGCATTGTTGGTGTTCCAAGCTTTTGCAATCCTGTTTGTAGACAGTGGGTTTGGAGCGGCTTTGCTGCAGGGAAAAGACCCTACGGAGCGTGACTACTCCACAGTTTTCTGGTTTAATCTTGCTGTCAGCATAGGGGTATACATAATTCTGTATTTTTGTGCCCCTCTTATTGCTGACGTCTTTCAGGGCGACAAACGCTTGATTCCCCTCTCAAAGGTGATGTTTCTAACCTTCATCCTTAATGGATTGGCAATTGTGCAAACCAACCGATTGATGAAGCGGATGGACGTAAAGCAGATAGCTGTCTCAAATGTTGTCGCACTCGTCATTTCCGGTGGAGTAGGAGTATGGCTTGCCCTGACGGGGTACGGTCCGTGGGCGCTTGTCTGGCAGTCAGTGGCTTTGGCTGCTGTGAAATCCGGATGGCTATGGATTACGGGCGGTTGGCTTCCGCGTGCCGGCTTTCACCTCGATTCATTGAAAAAAATCTGGCGTATCGGTATGAGTGTCTTCTCTTCCTCTACTCTTAATACCCTGTGTCAGAACATATATTCCTTCATTATAGGAGCGTTCTATAATCTTGCTTCGTTAGGTCTCTATACGCAGGCAGACAAATGGAGCAAGATGGGAAGTGCTTCCATTTCACAGATCCTCACATCTTCTTTTGTGCCGTTGCTTTCGCGTGTGCAGGACGATGGTGAAACTTTCCGCAGATATGTCACCAAGATAAACCGGTTCACGGCTTTTATCCTTTTCCCGGTCATGCTTGGCATCGCTACTCTCGGTGCGCCCTTCTTTCATGCCTTCTTTGCTGCCAAATGGGATGGCGCCATTATTCTTTTCCAGATACTCACTGTAAGGGGTATCTTTGTCGTCCTTACTTCACTATACAGCAATTATCTACTTGCACTTGGCTATGCCAGGCGACTTTTCGCTATTGAAGCGGCGAAAGATATCCTCATACTTGTGGCTATATTGTCTACCGTATGGTTTGAAAGTGTTGCGATATTAGTATGGGGACAGTTGATAGCCTCGCTCATTACATATTTTGTATCGCTTGCCATACTTTGTAGAGCTACAGGATATCATGCCGCAGAAATGATTCGCGATCTTGTACCCTCCTTCACCATATCGCTGACAGCATGTGTGGCAGTAGCTGTGGGACTTTGGTTTTCCACGCTCTCATCATCGTTTGCTGCGATGTCGTTCCATTTATCCGGTATAATACAATTATTCATCGGCTTGCTTTTAGGGCTGGGCATCTATGCCCTCCTTTGCCGTATTACACGCCTTCCCGAACTTCCCGAAGCTCTATCCTACCTTTTAAAAGTAAAAAGTAAGAAGTAATTCAACTTTCGCAAGCGTAAAGTTGAAGTTTATGAGTTTAATTACTGCGTAGTTTATAAGTTTATTTGATTGCTGCGAATAAATGAGAGCTCAGTCATATTCGCATCTGATAAACTTTTAAACTTATAAACTCTTAAACTTTAAGTTGAAGCTTGCGAAAC
>DAWBVG010000095.1:0-16362 GCA_052279865.1 Muribaculaceae bacterium | reverse complement strand
ATGCATGGGAGCCGATATCGCTTAGCTGCAAGGGTAATTTTACAGCTTCAAGATTACTATTCCATGCGCACATGGCTTTGGGAAGAGCCTTGACATTTGCAGGAATTGTCAATTCCCAAATTGCACATTCCCGGAAACACCCCTCCCCTAATGTAACGAGACTTTGAGGTAATTTGATTGCTATGAGATTGCCACACCCAAGGAATGCATATTCTCCTATAGATTTTAATTTTGATCCTGATTCAAAGCGCACTTCTTTAATATCCATCCTGTCGGCAAATTCGTATGCCCTGATTTCCGTGACTCTATTCGACACGAATAAAACCGAATCCTTAATGACCCAATTCTCGGCATTTACGAAGAATGGGAGGAACATAAAAAGAGATATTAAAAATTTTCTCAGCATCTTTTAGGATAAAAACAATCAGAGGGAGGGAGCGAATTCGGGTGGAAGGATTTTTGCAGGATCTGCCGTATCAGCGGCGACTACAATTATCTTGCTTTCCCCGCGCCAGGGAAGCGATGCGTGATATCTCTTATATTCCACGCGAACCGGAAGATTGGCATATTGCATCCTGCGCAACAATGTCGCAACCTGTGGGTCCTTGACAGAGAACTTAAAATCCTCACGATATACGCGGGTAGTATCCATCAACTCTTTATATGGAAGAATCACACCTTCATATGTCTGAAATACAGTTCCCCGCTTCTCGATATCCTCCACATAACCATATTGTGTGGCTTCAGAAACATATGGTGAGAAATATCGAAGATATGCAGCTACAAACAGACCAATGACCACACCTGCAACTGCAATCCATACCCATAGATGCCAACTGCTGCGCTTGGGCATCAAATGCTCAAATTCCGATTCATCCTGCTCCCAATAGTCAGGGTCTTCAGGTTTCAATTCGGGCATTTTAGGAGCCGGCGGCGTTTCCGGAATATCGGGACCGTCGAAAAAATCATCTTTATCGTCGTTGAAATTCACGTTCGATTAATGTTTAATGTTGAATGTTTAATGTGTAATTCCTTCGATTAAAGGGGAATGCTTTTGGTTAATGTGCAATGTGAAATGTTTAATGTGAAATGTTTGATGGTCAATGCTTGATGTATAAATTCAAGAGATATATTAGCCGGATGGAATTAAACATTTCACATTTCACATTTCACATTATTTTTGCGCTTTCCTTTGTCGAGGGAGATGTAAACCATGGTGAAAATGCCGAGAAGAATAAGCATCACGGTCTGTCCTGACCATTGAAGCATTGAGAAGGCAGTGCCGTCAGGAGTGCTTATGCCGTATATGGCAAGCCCGAACATCACTGCGATGTTCCATGGACCAAGACCGCCATTGGAGGGAATCGCCATACCGATGGAACTCAATACAAACGCAACAAGACAGGGAGTGAGTCCGAATGCGAGTCCCGGCTGAGAACACAATTCGCGCGTAAAGGGGAAAGCAAAAAATGCGACATACAGCTGAATATAATAACATCCCCAAATTGCAATCGAATAAAACAAGAATGCCCATTTACCTTTCATCTGAGTGACGACGGCAAAACCTTTCCATGTCTCTTTTCCCCAATTCTCCACCTTCTTCACAGGACCGAAATTACTTCCCAGTCGAAAGATTGCCCATATAACAAGGCATCCTCCTACAACCGCAATCCAGAAGCGGGGAGATGATGCGGTTGCCAAAAGTCCCTGACCCACGGGATATTTCGTAAGGAAGGCGTTGATTGCAGGGGTTGCGACAATGAATGCCAATATAGTGAGCAAAAGGACACAGATTGTGTCTGACAGACGGTCGGCGACCATAGAACCGAGCACCGTTGTGAACGGTGCTTTTTCACGACCCGCAATATAGGTGCACCTCCACACCTCTCCCAAACGGGGGAAGACAAGATTGAGGGCATAACAGCCGAAAATAGAACAGCAGAGTGCCATCAAAGGGGCTTTGATGCCGAGACTGCGAAGCTGGATTCGCCATCGGAGAGCACGGAACACATGAGAAAGCACACTGATGCCCATGGCACAAAGTATCCACCAGTAGTCAACACCATGACGGATAATATCCATCATTTCTGAGAAATTGACTTTTCGGAACATATAGCTGACCAATATCACAGTCAACGCCAGAGGCAAAAGCCAGCGCACAAGATAACCCATTATCACCCGCACTTTACTCTTCTTCACCCCTTTGTCTTTTATTTCCTTTTCGCTCATAAATGCAAATTTAATCAAAATCCTCAGGATAGCAAAAATTCAACCTCCTTGAAAGCATATTTCCTGATTTCGCCTGTCTCCGTGTTTTCAATTTCAAGAAATCCCAATGGCTCAACACCCCGGATTATTCCCTGATAGGGCTGCTCTGAATCCCGATCGCGGAAGGGATAAGGCTTGCCATCAAAACGCCACATGCTTTTCTGAAATTCATCATGGATATCCTTTCTGCCCTCAGAAGTGGAGATTGCGTCCAAGCGGCTTTCAAGTATAGCAACATATCTTTCCAACAATGGTTCCAGAGAAAGCTCGGCACCTATCAGCTGAATCACCGACACCGGATTCGGAGCATCGCTGACAAATTCCCGCTGATTGATGTTTATGCCAACGCCGGCAATGGTGCGGGAAAGATCGAGCCCCATAACAGAATGTTCTATCAAAATCCCGCAGATCTTTTTGTCGCCGACATAAATATCATTGGGCCATTTCACAGTTGCTTCCAATCCCAATTCCGACAGCAGATCAGTCACAGCAAGAGCCACTGCCTCGCTTATCGCAAACTGATCGCGAGCCGCAAATCCCTGAGGTTGCCACATCACGGAGAATGTAAGGTTTTTATTGGGTTCCGATTCCCAAGAATTTCCTTTCTGCCCTCTCCCGGCTGTCTGCGCGCGAGTTGCCACAACAACCCCATTCGTATCAAGAGGAAGAGAACCAACATGGGTGTTGGTTGATAGGCATTCATCTATCCAGATTATATTCATAGCGCCTAAGAAAAAGTTAGCATTCGTGAATTATCGGGAAGAACCTCAATATTTACGTCCACAATATCATCCGGAAGGAAATCAAGAGCATTACCGGGCCATTCTATCAGACAAACCGCCCCGGAATCCCAATAATCGTCGAGCCCCATATCCAGAAGTTCCTCTGCTGTTTCTACTCTATAGAAATCAAAGTGATAGATACGGTCAGAACCGGCAGATGCAACAGCATCCGGCGCAACGGCATACTCATTCACAATACTGAAAGTAGGACTTGATGCCTCGTCAACTGATCCCAGTGCCTCACAAAGCGCAGAAATGAAAGTGGTTTTCCCTCCACCCATAGGAGCATGAAAAGCGAAGTGACGCCGATCTCCCATTATTTCCACAAATTCCTTTGCAGCGCGTGGAAGATCCTCAATATTTTGAATTTTAATATTCATTATACCAATTTTTACGCGAAGTTAATCATTTATTTATTATATTTGCACCAAACATATCAAGTAAATTAGAAAAAAATGGGAAAAGTCCTTATAATCGGTGCAGGAGGTGTCGGCACAGTCGTTGCCCACAAATGCGCCCAGAATCCGGAAGTATTTAACGAAATCGTATTGGCTTCCCGCACAAAATCGAAATGCGACAAGATCGCTGCCGAAATCGGAGCCAAGAACATTGTGACTGATCGCGTTGACGCAGACTCCGTTGAAGAGCTTGTAGAACTTTTCAACCGTCATCGTCCCGACATCTGTATCAATGTTGCCCTCCCATATCAGGATCTTACCATCATGGAGGCTTGTCTGAAATGCGGAGTCAACTATCTTGACACCGCCAACTACGAACCCAAGGACGAGGCTCATTTCGAGTATTCATGGCAGTGGGCATATCGCAAACGTTTTGAAGAGGCAGGTCTGACCGCTATTCTCGGTTGCGGTTTCGATCCCGGAGTATCGGCAGTATTCGTGGCATATGCAGCCAAGCATCATTTTTCAGAGATGCGTTATCTCGACATCGTAGACTGCAATGCCGGTAACCACGGCAAAGCATTCGCCACCAACTTCAATCCGGAAATCAATATCCGCGAGATCACCCAAAAAGGGAAATATTGGGAAGACGGCAAATGGGTCGAGACCGAAAACCTCGAAATCCACAAGCCGCTCAACTATCCCAATATCGGTGAGCGCGAATCATATCTGCTTTATCACGAAGAGCTCGAAAGTCTCGTGCAGAATTTCCCGTCAATCCGTCGTGCACGTTTCTGGATGACATTCGGACAGGAATATCTCACACATTTGCGTGTGATTCAAGACATAGGCATGGCACGTATCGATCCGGTGATGTACAACGGACGGGAGATCGTGCCCATCCAGTTCCTCAAAGCCGTGCTTCCCGACCCGGGATCGCTTGGAGAGAACTATACCGGCGAGACATCAATCGGCTGCCGCATCAGCGGTCTTGACAAGGAGGGTAACGATTCCACATATTATATCTACAACAACTGCTCACATCAGGATGCATACAAAGAAACAGGCGCACAGGCTGTAAGCTACACTACCGGAGTTCCCGCAATGGTAGGCGCGTATATGTTCCTCACCGGTAAGTGGGTGATGCCGGGTGTGCACAATGTAGAGGAATTCGATCCCGATCCGTTCCTTGAGAAGCTTGCAAAATCAGGACTTCCCTGGCACGTGATCATCAACGAAGATCTGGAGTTTTAATGTTTAATTTGAAATGTGAAATGTGAAATGTTCGAGACAAAATTAAACATTCAACATTACACATTAAACATTAATTAAAAGCATGAACGGAAGAATAGTATCAATAGCGGCGGCAGGGGGAATCCTTGCCGCCTCGTCTATGGCGCTGACCATAAACTCAGATGCGCCGGTAAGCCGCGACGGCGACACGTATCTTATCAAAACAGGGAAAGCCACAGTGGCGGTGACACCTGTCACCAACGACATTTTCCGCGTCACCACCATCCCTGCCGGAAAAACGGCTCTTACCATTCCCAAATCTCAGTCCGCCATCCTCACACCTGCGCCAAATGAAGTAAGTTCATTCGTTTCTCCTGATGAATTTACTCTGGTAAGCTCCACGACTGTGGTCAAGGTGAATCGTAAAAGCGGGAAAACCATATTCACCAATCTTGCGGGCGACACCCTCCTCTCGGAAGCATCCGGTGTCAGCAACGTAGGAGACGAGAAGCGCGCATCCTTCTCTCCAAACGGGAAAGAAAACTATTACGGTGCCGGTGAACGGGGGCATTCATTGCGTCTCAACGGGGACTCACTGGTTATGTTCAACCGCCAGAACTATGGTTACACTGCCGGAGATCCACGCATTTCGCAGATGGGAATCACTGTGCCATATTTCGCTTCGGACAAAGGATACGGCATCCTTTTCGATGATTACAACGCCTCTTCGCTACATCTCGGCGATTCAATCGTCTACACCTCGGAGACCCCAAAACCACTCTCATACTATTTCATCAACGGAAACGGCTCACTTTCTGGCACGACATCAAACTATACTCTCCTGACCGGACGCCAGGACCTACCTCCGTTCTGGGCATTGGGATACATAACCTCCAAATACGGTTACCACAATGAGAAAGAAGCGCTTGGTGTCGTGGATTCCCTAAAGACCCGAGGGTATCCTCTTGACGGAATTATCTTCGACCTTTATTGGTATGGAGTGGAGACAGACATGGGAAAACTTGCCTGGGACCCCAAACAGTTTCCAAACCATCGGGCAATGCTCGACTCCCTGAACGCGATGGGCGTAAACACCATCCTGATTTCCCAGCCTTACATAAACAAGAAAGGTGCAATTGATAATTACAATACCCTTGATTCCAAACGTATGCTTACCCGCGATTCCAGAGGGAAAACACACGATGTGACCACGTGGGTAGGTGATGCCGGAATGTTCGACATCTCGAATCCAGATACACGGGAATGGCTTTGGAACCGTCTGCGACCCCTCACAGCCGAAGGTCTTGCTGGATGGTGGGGAGATCTCGGCGAGCCGGAGGTGCACCCTCTCACGATCGTTCATGCCAATGGAGAGACGGCATCACAATATCACAATGTCTACGGCAACGAATGGAGTCGTCTGATCTACGAAGGATTGAGAAAGGATTTCCCTGACATGCGTCCCGTTCTCCTTATGCGCGGCGGCACTGCCGGACTGCAACGCTATTCCGTGTTCCCCTGGACTACGGACGTTTCGCGCTCATGGGGTGGTTTGCAGCCTCAGGTCAATCTGATGCTTAATTCCGGTTTGTCGGGTTTAGGATATATGAGTTCCGACATAGGAGGCTTTGCTGTTGATCCGAGTCATCCTTATGATCCGGAGCTATATGTGCGCTGGCTTGAAATGGGCACCTTTACTCCGGTGCTTCGCACTCACGCGCAATATAAGCCGGAACCTTACCACTATCCCGCACAGGAAGAGATTACCAAACGTTTCATAAAGATGCGTTATGAATGGCTGCCTTATAACTATACGCTTGCTTACGAGAATGCGGCAAAAGGATTGCCCCTCGCCCGTCCGCTCAATTTCTATGGAGATGACAATGGCGACCGCTATGCCAACGTGCAGGATGAATATCTCTGGGGAAGCGAAGTGTTAGTGGCACCAGTGATGCAGAAAGGTGCGCGCTCTCGCAAGGTGCTCTTCCCGAGTGGAGAATGGATCAACTGGAACAATCCGCGTCTACGCTATAATGGCGGCACCACTGCAACGGTTGCCGCTCCTCTCGGCACGCTCCCACTCTTTGTCAAGGCGGGAAGTTTCATACCTCAGTACATGCAACCGATAAGCAACGTAAAGGAATATGATCCGGCGAAACTCACGGTGAAATATTTCCCGACCGACAAAGAAACATCATATACCCTTTTCGAAGATGACCGTAAGAATCCCGAATCGCTCTCCAAGGGAGCATATCGTCTCATCACATTCAAGGGGTGGAGAAACGAAGGGGAAACAAATGTCATTATAAGATCCAAAGGGGAATACGAAGAAATGCCTAAAACGCAGACCATCTCGCTGGAGATTGTCGGCGTAAAGGCACCCAAGAAAGTAACCGGTGGAGAATGGGAATACGATCCTAAGACTCAGACTCTTCGCGTTGAGGTTGCTTTTTGCGGCGAGGACGCTTACGTATCGGTGGTTTAGGAGCATCCTCTGCAGGAGTCTCGGATTCCACCACACCCAAAGAATCAGTGATAAGCTCGGCAACATACTCCGAAGCAACGGAGTTGCCGAGCTTTCTTTGCATCGTGCGATAACCGGCAATCTGCCATTCGCGACGTGGCGAAGGCTGCAGGATGGGAGAAAGTTCGCGGGCGATTGATTCCACAGTGCAGTTATGCACAAGGAGTTCCGGAACAATATTGTTGCCCACAATCAGATTCGGGAGAGACACATACTTCACTTTAAGCAGCTTCTCCATTATCTTGTAGGATAACTTCACGCCGTTGGCGCGATATACCACCACCTGGGGTGTGCCGATGAGCGCAGTCTCGAGAGTTGCAGTGCCGGATGTCACTATTGCCACCTGAGAATATTTCAGCAACGTGTGCGTTGAACCGAACACGACCTTCAATCCCGGATCCTGAGCTATCTCCCGATAGAATTTTTCAGGCACCGCAGGCGCGGCACCCACCACATACTGAAAATCGGGGAAACGCTTGGCTGCAGCGATCATGAGCGGCAGATTGTTGCGGATCTCCCCCCTTCGGGAACCGGGCAATAACGCTATTATCGGACGCGGATCATCAAGTCCCTGACGCTCCATGAAATGTTTTTTTGGAGGGATATGCCCTATGCTGTAGGCAATCTCCTGCACCGACGGGTTACCGACATAGGTCACATCATAATTATGTTTTTTGAAGAAACCTACCTCAAAAGGAAGAATCGAATACATCCTGTCGACATATTTCTTGATTTTCTTTACACGCCATTCCTTCCATGCCCACACCTTAGGTGAAATGAAATAATGCACCGGAATATGGAGCCCATGTGCATATTTTGCCAACTTAAGATTGAAACCGGGATAATCCACAAGAACAAGAGCATCCGGGCGAAAATCACGCAGCAAAGACTTTGCCTGCTTGAGATTACGCAGAATCACAGGAAGTTTACGCAAAACTTCGCTGAATCCCATCACATTCATCTGATCATAATGAAGATCAGGAGCATGACCGGCAGCCTTTGCCATAAGATCTCCGCCAAAGAAACGAATCTCAGCGGTTTTGTCTATATTTTTTATGGATTTTATAACGTTCGCGGCATGGAGGTCTCCGGAAGCCTCACCCGCAATTATCATATATTTCATGGGTTATTTCTTTATTAGATGCTGCCTCGCGGCGGTTTTCTATAATATCAACGATGTTGAGGCGTTTTTAATATATTATGAGGAAAGCTTTCTTAATTCTTATGACAATGGTCGGGTGGATTGGTTTAATCGCCACCTCATGCATCAGCGATGCCGTGTCCACATCACCGACCGATATACTCACCTTTTCACGCGACACCGTGAATTTTGATACCGTCTTCACAGATCTCGGCACTCCTACGGCGCGACTTGTTGTTGCCAATCGTGCTAAAAAGGGGATTGTGATATCATCCATACGCCTGAAGAATCCCGATTCAAATTTTCAGATAAACGTTGACGGGGTAAGCGGCAAGACTTTTCATGACGTGGAGATATGGAAAGAGGATTCAATCTTCATGTTTATTGAATGCTTCATACCCGAAACAGGCGGCAATGAACCATATCGTGTTGAGGATGAGCTGGAATTTGTGACCAACGGTGTAACGCAGACTGTTTTGCTGGAAGCCTACGGGCAGAACGTAACACGACTGCGGGCAAAACGGGTTGCGGAAGATACAAGACTGACAGCGGAACGCCCTTATGTGGTGTTCGATTCGCTGGTGGTTGAGAAAAATGCCACTCTTAGGATAGATCCGGATGTGCGCCTGCTTTTCCACGACGGAGCATCGTTGATAGTACATGGAAGAATCGAGGCTACCGGAGAGCCCGGGAAACTCGTGCAGATGCGCGGCGACCGTCTCGACAATGTACTCCCGAATGTGGGATATGATATTCTCGCAGGGCAGTGGAAAGGAATCAGGATTTCACGCGAATCCTTCAACAATCGCTTGGAATATGTAGACATGCGCTCCACTTCCGAGGGATTGCACGTGGATTCATGCGGCGACACTTCCAAAACAAAACTATTGCTGCGCAATTCCTGGTTGCACAATTCCCAAAGTCATGCATTAGAGGCAAAATACGCTAACATCGAAGCTTACGGGGTCTGCTTCTCCGAAGCGGCAGACGCAGTGGTGAGTCTCCACGGAGGCATCAACCGTTTCGTGCAGTGCACAATCGCCAACAATTACCTTTTCGCCGCCATCTCAGAGCCGCTGCTCTGTCTATACCACTGTCTGCCGAAACATGCAGAAGGGGATACAGCCAATCCTAACCCGCTGATGACTGCAAGTTTCGAGAATTCGATAATCTACGGACTCGGCAAAGATCTTAATGAAGGAGATCTGACAGATTCGAATGTCTTCTTCCGAAACGTGTCGCTTAAATCAGAAGGAAACAATGACGACAATTTCATCGATTGTCTTTGGGATTGTGATCCCCTCTTTCTTACCGACCGACCAATCTATTATTTCAATTATCACGTAATGCCTGATTCGCCTGTGATTGGCGCAGGAAATCCGGAATTTGTCACCAATGAAACGCTGATCGATATCGACGGAGTAGATCGTCTCACCATTACCCCGACCGGAGCCCCGGTGCTCGGGGCTTACGGGAAACCGGAGGAGGAGGAGGAATAGGTTTTAGGTTTTAGGCATTAGGCTTTAGAATTTTCGCAACAAATTTCTAAAGCCTAATGCCCAAAACCTAATGCCTAAAATTGTTGAAGAATATTTTTTTTGCTAATTTTGCATAATATTAGTATTTTGGATTGATAACAGAAAGATAAAAGATATATGAAAGAATTCAAACGTACCCTCATAACAACTGCTCTCCCGTATGCAAACGGTCCGGTGCATATCGGACACCTTGCCGGCGTGTATGTTCCGGCTGACATCTATGCCCGCTACCTTCGCCTGAAAGGTGAGGATGTTCTCCTCATCGGCGGAAGCGACGAGCATGGGGTTCCCATCACCATCAAGGCAAAGAAAGAGGGTGTGACACCGCAGGATATCGTCGACAGATATCACAACATCATAAAGGATTCTTTCGAAGGTCTCGGAATATCTTTCGATGTCTATGGCAGAACCACTTCCGAAACACATCGCAAAACAGCTTCAGACTTTTTCCGTCGCCTCTATGAAAAAGGTGAGTTCGTGGAGAAAACATCCATGCAGCTCTACGATGAGCAGGCGGGTCAGTTCCTTGCAGACCGTTATGTCACCGGCACATGCCCACACTGTGGAAATGAAAACGCCTACGGCGACCAGTGCGAGGCTTGCGGAACATCACTCAATGCCACTGATCTCATCAACCCAAAATCCGCAATCACAGGCAATGTGCCGGTGCTTAAAGAAACATCCCACTGGTATCTTCCCCTCGACAAATGGCAGAAACCTTTGGAGAAATGGATTCTTGAGGAACACAAGGAATGGAAACCAAACGTTTACGGGCAATGCAAGTCCTGGCTTGACATGGGTCTGCAACCACGTGCGGTGAGCCGCGACCTTGACTGGGGCATTCCGGTGCCGGTTGAGGGAGCCGACGGAAAGGTGCTTTATGTCTGGTTTGACGCTCCTATCGGCTATATCTCCAATACTATCGACCTCGTTGGCGACGATTATACAAAATGGTGGAAAGATCCCGAGACCCGCATGATTCATTTCATCGGCAAGGACAACATCGTGTTCCACTGCATCGTGTTCCCCGCCATGCTGATGGCAGACGGAAGCTACAACCTTCCCGACAATGTGCCTGCCAATGAATTCCTCAATCTGGAAGACGACAAAATCTCTACTTCCCGCAACTGGGCGGTATGGCTTCATGAATATCTTGCTGACTTCCCGGGCAAGCAGGATGTTTTACGCTATGTGCTCACTGCAAACGCACCTGAAACCAAAGATAATAATTTCACTTGGAAAGACTTCCAGGCTCGCAACAACTCCGAGCTTGTGGCAATCCTCGGAAATTTCGTGAATCGTGCGATGGTGCTCGACCACAAATATTTTGGTGGAGAAGTGCCTGAACGTGGCGAACTCCAGCCCATCGATGAAGATGCAATCCGCGAAATCCAGGAAGAAGTGAAACTTCTCAGCGAGAACCTTGACAATTTCAAGTTCCGCGAGGCTCTGAAGAATGCCATGGGTATCGCCCGCATCGGCAACAAGTATCTTGCTGACACCGAGCCTTGGAAACTCTGGAAAACAGAACCGGAGCGCGTGAAAACCATCCTTAATATCGCTCTTCAGATATGCGCCAACCTTGCCGTAACATTCGAGCCTTTCACTCCTTTCATGAGCAAAGATCTCTGCAAGATGCTCGGTCTTGAGAAAATTGACTGGGCTATGGCAGGAAGATTCGACCTTCTACCTGCCGGCACGAAGATCGCAGAGGCTCACCTCCTCTTCGAGAAAATCGAGGACGCTCCCATCGAGGCACAGGTTCAGAAACTCCTTGACACCAAGAAAGCCAATGAGGCTGCAGCCTGGAAACCGGAACCCGTTAAAGCCAACTGCACATTTGAAGACTTTGAAAAAGTTGACATCCGTGTGGGGAAGGTGTTGGAATGCAGCAAGGTAAAGAAATCCAAGAAGCTCCTTCAATTCCTCATTGAAGACGGAATGGAGAAACGCACAATCCTTAGCGGCATTGCACTTTCCTACGAAGATCCGAGTGTGCTCATAGGGAAAGAGATCTGCTTCATCGCCAACTTCGAACCCCGCAAGATGATGGGCATTGAATCGCAGGGCATGATTCTCTCTGCAGTGAACAGCGACGGCAATCTGGTAGTGGTTGGTCCCACCGGACCGGTTGCTCCCGGTGCCTGCGTAGGCTAAGCATCCGACGTAAGCTAATCATAAAATTAAGAGCGCATTCCTTAAATAAGGGGTGCGCTCTTAATTTTGCCCTAATGCAAAATATACTGACTTACGCCTTTTGAAGCACGAATCACGCCTTCATCGCGGTGTTTTCTTGCCGTGTCGTGATTGCCTCGGCTTTTATCCATCGGTGCTTCCCGATGCCATAGATGGTAGGAAAGGGCACAGAATTTAAGATAACGTTTGCCCAACCCGAGATTCCTAAAGCGGAACGAGAGGTCAAGATCTTCCCCTCCCCACCCTTCAAAATTCTCGTCATAGCCATTTATGGCGATAAAATCATCTCTGAAGAAAGACATGTTGCAACCCAACACATTCTCACGGTTCTTACGATATCGCGGTGCAAGATAATCTGCAACCGCCACCATCCGCAATGCATTTGCACGTTTTGCCTCAATTCCGGATGTAAACGGAGTTATTCTTCGTGGTGTCAAGGCTGCGCACACATCTTCCGTAAGCTCCTTTCCCAACTGCACTCTTCCACCCTTAAGGAAATATCCTTTCCGGCTTTCGCGCACATGGTCTGCTATGAAACGCTCATGAAGAAACAGATCTCCGTCAATCTGAATAATATACTCCCCGGAAGCTGCCGCCACGCATTTATTGCGTATCATGGCAAGACGGAATCCGTCATCTTCCTGACGGATATATTTCAAAGTCACAGGAAAATCCTTTTGGAAACGACGCACAAGAGCTGCCGTCTCCTCTCTGGAGCCATCATCCCCGACAATAACTTCATTTGGGAGAGGATTTAGTGCTGCAACGCTCTTCAGGCATACTTCCAGTGCGTCGGGGCGGTTATATGTGGATATTATCAATGAAGTGGTCATATATTTATCGGAGATTGATTAGAATCTAAAATCAATGGTTGATGCCGGTTGCCACATAGGTTGTTTTGTTCTTGCGGGCAGCCGCATATAGTGCGGCATTTTTATCCGAACTCCAGTCCAGACGATCGTGATGACGATGGAGCATCAAAGCATAATGAGAAGCCTTGCGATGACCTATGCCGGCATTTTCAAGGCGAAGATCAAGGTCACAGTCTTCTCCCGTGCCGGGATCTGTGTATCTCTCATCAAATCCATTCACCTTTTCGAAATCAGAACGGAATATCCCGAAATTAGCACCAAGAATACCTTGCTCCTTGATGCCCAAGGGTTTCCCTGAGATATACGGGAAGCGCCATGTTCTTCGCAGCTGAGAGAGAGTCTTGCCAAATGACTCCCGAAAAATAGATTTAAGAATCTTTACCCTTGCTTTTTGGAAATAATTCTTGGGCAGCTCCTCCCAACTTTCCAGCATATCACTAAGAGGCTGTCCCGTTTCAACCCGTCTGCCTCCCATCACAACGCCTCTGGTTGCGAGTCTTACGTGATCAGCCACAAAATCAGGATGAGGTATGCAGTCGCCATCAATAAATACCAGATACTGACCGTCCGACATTCGGACTGCATTGTTGAGAGCTTCATTCTTTCTCCACCCCTTATCCTCATGCCAGGAGTGCAGTATCCTGATTTCCGGATACGACTGAATATAATCTTTTGTCTTTGCCACATTCTCCGGAGAAGAGCCGTCATCGGCAATTATTACCTCAAAATTGCCATATGTCTGCTGACGCATGGCATCCAGAATAAGATTAAGCCAACGGAAATGATTGTAGACAGACACAATCACCGAGACACGAAGAGAATTATCATCAGTCGGTTTCATTTATTCCTGCTAATTTTTATTTATAAGTGCCGTATATTCCCTAACCTTATCCTCTCCCCACTTGGCTTCAAGTGTGGAATGATTTCTGACATCCTTAAATGGAGGATATGCGCACCTGAACGTTATCCGGCTGAAATGATGGTGATATATTCCACCCACAAGCGACAGCGGACGCACATCGCCATGATGCCTCCATCTCTCCATCGACTTGAAGAAAAGATCGAAATCTCCACCTTGCTGCGTTTCGTCCCATTCACCAAGGAGTTCAATCCCTCTTTTTGTCATTATCACCGCGCTTCCGGCAAAGCCGGGTTTCGTCTGCAATCCGTATTTATCCCAGATTTTATCGCAGAATTTATCCCAGTTGCCATAAGTGAGACGCAACATGAGGTTAAAAACCCATTTCCTGCGTCCGAATAAAGTAAGCAGAGGATATTTCAATCGTTTAAAACGTCGGTTGAGATGCGATGCTTCCGTGTGAGAGACCATATTGTCGTTGGAAACCAGAGTGACCGCTTCATATCCGTCTTTACCTAATATTCTCAATAATTTTATATCCCAACCTCGGGAAAGCATTATGTCGTTGTTAAGAAATGCATAAACATCACCCTCTGCAACCCTTATTCCCTGGTTCTGGCAATAAGGGTAGGAATAATTTCCATCGTTACGGATAACCTTTACATTATCGCCCGCATTCTCGAAGAACTCAGCAGAACCGTCGTCGGAACCGTTATCGATTATTATCAGTTCCCAGTCGGAAACCGTGCTTCTCCTTATCGATTCCAGATAAAGGCGATTCATCTCTATCTGATTGTATATTGCAGTGATAATGCTTATCATAATTTCGACATTCTTCTCACTTCATAAGTGAAATATTTCAACAGATGTTCCAGATGACGCGGTTTGAGCGGATATTTCAGGAAGCGCTTTGCCAGCATAGGAGTTGAAAAACCCATCTTGGAAAGCTTCTTTATCATACGGAAACAAGCCCTCTCTTCAAGATATGCAAATTCTGAAGGCGTTAGTATTACATCCGGGGTATGCAGAGGAAGAATATGTTTCCATTTTTTCTCATATATGTCATTCGTCTGATAAGCCCACGATTTATCAAAATTTCCGGGAGAATGATGATATGGGAGCACGCTACAGCATACATAGTTCTTATATTCCGGGAATAAGGACATAGAAAAATCCATATCATAGCAATGGAAGCCCGTCAAAACCTCCTCATCAAAAGGATGTCTGGCCCATACGTCTTTCTTAACGAACATAGCAAAACCATCAATCGCCACGACCTCAACAAAGGCGACACCTTCCGGACATTGCCAATCCATTCGTCTTTCCTCTGTCTCGTAATGCGTTATTGCCCAGTTCACTCCACAATCAAACCAACCTCCCGGATAATTGAAAATCAGTCTGGAGCCCGCGAAACCAATGACACCGCAATCGGGAGTGGCAAGCTGCGTCTCTATCTGCTCAAGCCAACCGTGCGTCACGAAACCGGCATCTTGATGAATGAACAACAGGTTTTCATACTTTGCGCGCCTTCCTCCTTCGTTATAAACCTGCGCAAGCGGGCGGGGAGTAGTTTTATTGTCAATGATGATCAATTCGTAGACCGCATTATCACCGATGGTTTCGGCAATATTTCGCTTTAATTCGTCTACAAGATCCGGCTTTGTGGAACAAACTATAATCGAGAGTGACATCTGGTTATAATTTTTCGGGTTAAGATTGTTTTACACAGTTCGTTTTATTCAACGATAGATATTTATCTACAACAAGGAGAGTCACAATTCTCTCCCTTTTCTTGTCATCAAATTGGGATGCCCATTTCTTTGATTCCTCGGAAATCATCCTTGCTTCGTCTGGGTGATCAATGTAGTATCTGATCTTCTCTCCTGCATCCGAGAAATCTGCAGCTATCTCTATGTAATGCTTTCCGGGAACAAGTTGCGAATGCATCAACCAGCCCTCAACCGTAGGGCGAGGCATGACCGGCACACAATCCGAAGCCATTATCCATTGGAGCGAAGAAGCCATGTCATATCCCTCTAATGCCAAAATGAACTTATATTTGAAATGTTCGGGAATTGAGACAAATTCCGACTGCCACCGCGAAGGATTGCTTTTGTTTGTGTCTCCAAGATCAAACATATCATTGTCCGCCCATTGCTCGAAAAATCTTATTCTCTCAGGTTTGTTAAAGATATCACCGCGAAAAAAAAGCTTCGGAATCTTTTCATCAAAGGGGATATGGTCGTGAGGATGGAGCCAATGACGGATTGAATCAAGATTGAGAATCACAGCATTATCCTCGTTTAATCCATTAAGCCTGCGAGCTTTGATAAGCGTCGGGACAGCCGGATTTTGCCAGACATCCCCCGCTTTGAAAGCAAGAATCGAATTTTTCGGAAAACAGCGCAAGGAACGCTGCGCATCAATGGAATATCGGCTTTGAAATTTACCTATTCTTACATCTTTGAGAAGCACACCAGACTCTTTAGGGATGACAAAAGGAGCAGTCTGCCGGCAGTATATATCGCGTCGCCAACGGAGATAATCCGCA
>DAWBVG010000094.1:0-3137 GCA_052279865.1 Muribaculaceae bacterium | reverse complement strand
TATATTTTCCAGATTTCCACTTTGCTCGCAGTCGCCATCGCCCTTTTTGCTGGGGGCTGCAGCAAGACAAAACAAAACGATTCCTCCTGGCAAAAGAAAGAAGGTCTTGTATGGAACACCTCTTTCCATATCACATATAAAGGACCGGAAGCTCTTGCCGATTCAGCGGTTGCCGTGCTTGATCGTGTCGGAAAATCCCTTTCCGTTTTCGACACCGCTTCTCTCGTGAGCCGTGTCAATCGATTTGACTCCACAAGAGTTAATACTGATTTCATCCGCGTTTATGTAATGTCTAAAAAAATCAACAAGGCTTCCGGAGGCGCATTTGATCCGACCCTTTCTCCTCTCATCACAGCCTGGGGATTTGGCAAAGGACATTCCGCAACTATTGACACACTGCGCATAGATTCTATCCTCAAATATGTAGGCATAGAGAAAACACGCCTTTCGCATGACGCACTGATTAAAGATGACCCCCGCATTGAATTCAACTTCTCGGCAATCGCCAAAGGTTATGGTTGCGATGCCGTGGCTGAAATGTTGGAGCAGAATGGAGTAAAAAATTATCTTGTTGAAATTGGAGGCGAGATAATGATGCGGGGCAAAAATCCGGAAGGTTCAAAATGGCGCATATCCATCGACAAACCCATTCTGTCGGCAGACCGGGAGATACACGATTCCCAGGAAATCATTGCTGTAACCGACATGGGTGTTGCCACATCCGGCAATTACCGCAATTTTCACAAAGCATCCGATGGTTCCACTTACGGGCATACGATTTCCGCGACGACCGGACGTCCTGTTGCGACAGATGTAATTTCTGCAACAGTTCTTGCCCCGACCGCCATGCAGGCGGATGGGCTCGCCACCGCCTTTATGGCAATGGGTAGCAAAAAATCGCAGGAACTCAACAATTCATTGCGACTGCCAGTGATGCTCGTATTAAATGACTCTACAGTCTGGACTTCACCACAATTTGAAAAACTTATCCGGAAATGATTGAAGCATTAGTTATTCTGAGCATTGTCCTGAGCATTGCGGTGATAGCGCTGCTCTTATATTTCCGTAGCCGCATGGACCGCATGTCTCGGGAATCGGAACAGAATTTTAAACTTATGGCTGCCGAATCTCTCGACAGAAACGCTCGCACTCTACAGCAAAACAATGCCGACCAACTGACCACTATCCTCACCCCACTCAAGATGCGCATTGAGGATTTCAACCGGGAAATGGCTAAGAGCTACACGGATGCCGCAGCCTCCCGGCGATCCCTTTCCGACCAGATAGAACGTCTCACGCGATTGAATCTTACCATTGGGGAGGAGGCACGTAATCTCTCCTCAGCGTTGCGCGGCAACAACCGCGTGCAGGGACAATGGGGAGAAACGGTGCTGGAATCATTGCTCGAACGCGCCGGACTAAAGAAAGGTATCAACTTCGACACACAGGTAACGCGCGACACCTCGGGGAATTCTTTGCGTGATGAAGATGGTCGCCATCTACGTCCTGACCTGATAATATTCCTTCCCGACAACCGTAATATCATCATCGATGCCAAGACATCGCTTTCCGGTTACCTTGATTTCTGCGAAGCGGTATCGGATCAGGAAGCAAAAGAGGCAATGAAGCGACACATAACCTCCGTAAAGAAACACATCGACGAACTTGCTGCTCGCAACTATCCCAAATCCATAGAAAATTCGGCAGAACAAGTATTAATGTTCATCCCCAATGACGGAGCATTGATTGCAGCTGTTGATACCGACAACTCAATTGTAAATTACGCACTCGATCGGAAGATTGTATTGGTATCTCCCTCGCAGATAATGGGACTGGTAATGCTGGTATCGCAAATATGGCGAAAAGAAGCGCAAGACCGCAATGCCGCAGAGATAGCCCGTTTGGGAGGCTTGCTCTACGACTCAGCCAAAGACTTCCTCACCGACCTACAGAACATCGAGAAAAACCTCAACGCCGCCCATCGCAGCTACGAATCAGCCATCTCGCGCCTCACCTCCGGTTCCCGCAGCTTCCTCTCCCGCGCCGAACGCCTCCGCGACCTCGGCGCCAAAACCTCCCGCCACCCCTAATTCCCCTCCGTTAGAACATCCCCATGAGATCAATCCCCTTCTATCGTTAGAACCTTCCCCAGTCTGGCGCAGCCGGTTGAGTGAAGGCACCTTGGTGCCCCGTAAGCCGTCCCCTGTCAATGGAAGCAAATCCCCATTCACTCAAATATTATTCTTTCCGGACTCGAGAAAAGAATCCTTTCTTTGGAGGCTCCTTAATTGAGTCATACTTAACTGCATTCTTAACTATCTGAGCGGTTTCATAATCTACAACATGAAATATAGCATTCAGATCAGCATTAAAGACCTCCTCCTTAAATAGTAAGTTAAAATTCTATTCCATTCCCAACTGGCGCAGTCGGTTGAAAGTGGGATTTTGCAGTTGCTAGTTGAGAGTAGGCTTCTTATGCCGACATCAACATCTCATGAATTTGAGTCCATATCAATATGCAAACGCGAAGAATGCGAAGATGACTTGGCAGATTTGAAATATATATATCAATTTCCCATATGTCCACTGTAAAGAAATAATATTCTCAGCGCCAAAACCTCCCACCACCCTTAGTCCTCTGTTTTTAGTGCCAGAGGAGGTAGGTGGCATTGGGGGAGGCGACGGTGGTGCGGATGCCGTAGGCGTGGCGAGTGCCGGATTTGTCTACGGCGAAGCCATAGGCGGAGGAGCCAACAAGGTAGATGGCGTTTGATACGCCAAGGTCAACCAAGGATTGCGAAAAGTCGTGGAAAGTCATGCGGTCGTTGCTGATGACAACCGAGAGCTCTCCGTCCCTCTCTACAAGAGCTTTTCGCAGTGAACGCCCTTTAGGTTTGTTTTCTACAATCTGTCCTCCTACTACGAGAGGGTATTGTCGGAAGAAATATCCTTCATTGTCCAATGCTTGCTCCAGATATGGTGTGGCATCTGAAACTCCTACCACCGGCTTATCTCCTACTATCGCACAAAAGCCGGCTTTCGCACTTCCTTTACTCAATAATTCCCCTTTCAATACAAAAGCTCCTACTATCTCTCCGTTATCTTCTCTTATATCAGCTGCCGGCATCGCCATAATA
>DAWBVG010000093.1:0-6883 GCA_052279865.1 Muribaculaceae bacterium | reverse complement strand
ATACAACTGTAACCATGCGAGGCAGTTTCACACACAGCATTTCAGAAGGATCTTCTGCTGTGAGCGAGATGTCGGGGAATAGTGCCGATTCAATCATCGAGATTAACGGCAACGAAGTGAAAAGCATTGCCAATGTAGAATTTTACGACCTCCACGGTAAACTTATTGATAAATCCTCGGCAGGAAACATTCGTAAATTTCAGCCCGGTGTATATATCGCCGTGTCCGGTGCAACCACAATAAAATTCATCATATAAATTATTTTTAACACCTATTTGTGTTAAAAATAGTTTATATGACGCGAAATATGTTATGTATTGTTAAAGAGACTGCGGGATTCAGCTAAAAAGCTGTCTTTTTAATATGAGGATTATTCAAACTCAAACAACCTCATAAGAAATTCCACAGCTATATACTTCCACACCATGAAACAAAAATCTTTATTGCTGGCAATAGCCACATCTGCAACTTTATTATGCTCGGCAGCCGGCATATTACCTTATCAAAATACATCGCTTCCTCTTGAGGAGAGAGTCAATGATGCTCTGTCGCGTATGACTACCGCAGAGAAGGTGGCGATAATCCACGCACAGTCGAAATTCAGTTCGGCAGGTGTGCCGCGGCTCGGCATTCCGGAACTATGGTGCACTGACGGTCCTCACGGGATTCGTCCGGAGGTGCTGTGGGATGAATGGAATCAAGCGGGATGGACCAATGATTCCTGCACGGCTTTCCCTGCCCTTACTTGCCTTGCGGCAACATGGAATCCTGAGATGGCTGCCCTATATGGCAAATCAATCGGCGAGGAGGCGAGATACAGGGAGAAGGATGTTCTGCTTGGTCCGGGCGTCAACATCTACCGCACTCCGCTCAATGGCAGAAACTTCGAATATATGGGAGAGGATCCCTATTTGGCATCCGTGATGGTTGTGCCTTATGTTCAGGAGCTTCAGAAGAACGGTGTGGCGGCATGCGTGAAACATTATGCCCTCAATAATCAGGAATATCGCCGTCATACCACGGATGTTGACCTCAGCGACCGCGCTCTTTACGAGATCTATCTCCCGGCATTCAAAGCCGCAGTGCAGAAAGGTGGTGCATGGTCAATAATGTCTTCCTACAACCTTTACAAGGGTAGACACGTGTGCCAGAACAGCCGGCTGCTTAAAGATATCCTCCGCGATGAATGGGGATTTGACGGGGCGGTGATTTCTGACTGGGGTGGTGTACACAACACCGAACAGGCAATCACCGGTGGTCTCGACCTTGAATTCGGCTCCTGGACCAATGGTCTTTCAGAGGGTAAGAAGAATGCCTATGACAATTATTTCCTTGCTGACCCATACCTGAAACTCATCAGCGAAGGGAAAATAGATACCAAAGAGCTCGACAAGAAGGCGGCAAACGTGCTGCGTCTGATTTTCCGCACAGCCATGAACCAGAACAAGCCTTTCGGCGCACTCAATTCTCCGGAACACATAGCTGCAGCGCGTCGCATTGCCGGGGAGGGAATGGTTTTGTTGAAAAACAGTAACGGTATTCTTCCGCTCAACCTTAAAGATAAGAAAAAGATTGCCGTGATTGGTGAGAATGCAATCAAACCGATGACAGTAGGTGGTGGCAGTTCTTCACTGAAAGTAAAGAAGGAAGTTTCTCCACTCGAAGGATTGAGAAACCGGTTTGGTGCAAATACCGAGATTGTATATGCCAGAGGCTATGTTGGCGAGCAACAGAAGGATCAGGATGGCGTGCGTCTGCTCGACATCTCCGACAACCGTTCCGCTGAAGAACTGACTGCCGAAGCTATAAACGCTGCAAAAGATGCGGATTACGTGATATTCTTTGGAGGTCTCAATAAAAATCCTCACCAGGATTGCGAGGATTCCGACCGCAAAGGTCTCGAACTTCCTTATGGACAAGACGAACTGATCAAAGAACTTGCCAAGGTAAATAAGAATGTTATCGTTGTCAATATATCGGGAAATGCCGTGGCAATGCCATGGGCGAAGGATGTTCCGGCAATCGTGCAGGGATGGTATTTCGGTTCCGAAGCCGGCAATGCCATTGCCGATGTGCTTTCGGGTGATGTGAACCCCTCCGGCAAACTTCCTTTCACTTTCCCCGCACGTCTCGAAGATGTCGGGGCACATGCGCGTGGCGAATATCCCGGAAATCAGGATGCGCTGAAAAGCAGTAAAGAGTGGGGAGACACAATTCCTGAATACTATTATGATGACATATTCGTGGGTTATCGCCATGCCGACAAAGCAAAAACCACTCCCCTCTTCCCCTTCGGACATGGATTGAGCTACACCACTTTTGAATATGGCAAACCGGTAGCAGACAAAAAGCAGATGAATGCCGACGGTTCGATCACATTCTCTATAAATGTGAAGAACACCGGTAAGACCGCGGGTAAGGAGACAGTGCAGCTATACATTTCCGACAAAAAATCCACTCTTCTACGTCCCGTAAAAGAGCTTAAAGGTTTCCGAAAAGTCGAACTTGCTCCCGGAGAAGAGAAGACCGTCACCTTCACCATCGGCAAAGATGAGTTGAGTTATTTTGACGACACCAAACATGCGTGGGTAGCTGAGCCCGGTGCCTTCGAAGCCCTCTTCGGCTCCTCCTCCCGCGACATCCGCGCCTCCCTCCCCTTCACCCTCACAGCTTCAAAATAAGCCCTTGCAGATTAAGCTCAAAAAAAAAGCTTAATCTGACAAACGCTTGTAATTCGCTGGTTATTTATATATTAGAAGTGTAAAATAAGAATGAAAAGTGCTGTTTTAAGACGCTTTTCATTCTTATTTTACATTGATATATGAAATTAGTTTAGTATATTTGCAAGGTAGAAAATCAATATTAGGAGCTATGGTCGAATATAGTAAAATGGTAAATAGAGAGCTGGTTCGGAGAATTAGACTTGATAACCCTTGGTGGAATGATGGAGCTGCCCCTGCCGATTATATGTCTATGTCTCCTCGTCACTATATCGATGAACTTTATCCGGAGATAAGTAATATTGGTTTACGGCGAGCACCGATACTAATGGGACCGCGTCGTGTGGGAAAGACAGTGATGATATATCACGTGATCGATCGTTTGCTACGCAATGGCGTAAATCCACGTAAGATATTGTATTTTTCACTTGATACTCCAATATACAACCGTATTGGGCTTGAACAGCTTTTCAATTATGGCAAAGAAGCCGCTGAAGAATGTGATGGCTCCGAAGGTTATTATGTGTTTTATGACGAGGTGCAGTATCTCAAAGATTGGGAACAGCATCTAAAATCAATGGTCGATACTTATAGACACTCAAAATTCGTGGCATCCGGATCTGCAGCAGCCGCCCTAAAAATGAAAAGTACGGAAAGTGGTGCCGGACGTTTTACTGATTTCATGCTTCCTCCCCTTACGTTTGCAGAATTTATAGAACTACAAGGACTTGACAACATAATCGAAAAACGGGATGATGCCGTGTGGGGACGCCATGTTTCTACCAACATAGAGAAGCTTAATGAATATTTTATTGATTATATCAATTTCGGTGGTTATCCGGAGGTGGTATTTTCAAACGAGGTGAGGAAGAGAGCAGGACTTTATGTGAAGAATGATATTGTAGAGAAGGTGTTGATGAGAGACCTTCCGTCGCTTTACGGTATCTCAGACACACAGGAACTAAATAGTTTCTTCGCTCATCTTGCATTCCGGAGTGGGAATGAATTTTCATACAAGAATCTTTCAACGGATTCGGGTATAAGAAAAGAAACCGTTAAGAAATATCTTGATTATCTTGAGGCAGCCTTCCTCATAAAAGTTTTGAAAAGGGTCGACCAGAATGCAAAGCGCTTTGAAAGGATGACCACTTTTAAAGTTTATCTGACAAATCCAATGCTGCGAAGTGCCTTGTTTTCTCCAATCACGGAGGAGGACGATGCCTTTGGAAGTATAGTGGAAACCGCATTGATAGCGCAATGGTTGGAAAGCCATGAGGCTGACTATTACTACGCCAACTGGCATGTCGGAAGAGAGAAAGGGGAAGTGGATCTGGTATGGACAAATCGTGCCACACAAAAAGCATGTTATGCCACCGAAATAAAATGGAGTGACAGATATTTTGACGATCCTGCATATTTGAAATCTCTTGAGAGTTTCCTGCATGCCAACCCGGATATAAAGAAAGCATTGGTGACAACAAAGACCAAATCTGGCATCAAACGCATCGCCGATAAGGAAGTTGTGTTCATTCCATCCTCCCTTTATGCCTATGAAGTATCAAAACTACTTCACTCAAACAAAGAAAACCAACTCTACCTTTAAGAAACTGTTTGAATTTCATGATTTGCAGATTAAGCGAAAAAAAAAAGCTTAATCCAACAAACGCTTGTAATTGCATAAAATTCAGAATATTATAAGTGTAAAATAAGAAACGAAACGCTCATTTTTGAGCGTTTCGTTTCTTATTTTACACTTATCCAACGAGATCAGAACTTGTCGGATATTACTCTTTTGATGATATCAGAAGAGGTCGCGTAGGCGTTGTTTGTCACCGCCCCAGTGATGGTCTTTGGGGAAGGGCTTGCCGCTCCAGGCCTTCTGACTCGTCCAGGGTTGCGGTGCATCGCTCCAGAAAGGATGCGTAGCCGGCAAACCAAGTGGCATGAATGCCAACGTTGTCATGTAAAGAGAGCCGTTGTTAGTGTACCAGTCGGCGATGTTGGGCTGACGACCGGCAAAGCCGATGGTCAAGTATCCTTTCTCATTGAAGTTCTCTTTGCCGTCAAACATATTGTGCATTACGGCTGTCAAAGCGGCACGTACCTGACCGGGCGTCACGCCTGACGGCAGTTTGTCGTACCATGCCATCAGGGCAAGCGGCTGCATGGTCGCCATGCGGTAAGGAATGGAACGTCCGAACACGGGGAACGTGCCTTCCGGGGAAATCAGACGTTCAAGCACCAATGCATATTTCTGAGCGCGACGCAATGCCTGATTGTAGTAATTCTTATAGTGGATTCTGGTGTATGCTCCGGCATCCTTCATGTTCTGAAGAGTTTCCAGATACATCGGATGGAACACATAACTGCTATAATAATCGAAAGCGAAATCAGGTCCGTCGGCATACCAGCCGTCACCCGTGTACCATTCCTCGGTCTTGCGTATCGCGGAATTGACACGATACTGATCATAGGGAGCGCCAACCTTTGCGAGGAAACTTTCGATTGTGGATGAGAAAAGCAACCAGTTGGTATAAGGAGGATCGACGTTGCGAAGTTGGGTAAATTCAGTGATATAACGTTGTTTTGTAGTGTCATCGAGAGGGGTCCACAGAGCGTCATAGGCGCGGATGAAACTTTCTGCCACATATGCTGCGTCAACAAGTGCCTGACCATGCCCGCGCCATCCGAGATAATCCGGACTCTGCGGATCAACAGCGTGAGCGTAGCTCTTAAGCGCCATTTCACGCAATTCCTTACGTTTCAGCCCTTCCTCCGTGCCGTCATCGGGGAGAGCAAGCCAAGGCGCGATACCAGCCATCAGTCGTCCGAACGTCTCCATATAAGTCACCTTCTTGTCTCTGCCATCCCAGTTGGGACTAACCTCCACAAGCATATTCTTCTGAAGATTCCCCTCCGACATATTGCTAAGTACGGGATATGCTATCTTATACGCCAAATCTGTCCAATATTTTCGGTCGGCATTCTTACCATTCTCGAGATAGCGCACGTATTCGCAAGCGGCAAGAAGGAAAGCCCCCACACCGAAATCAGATGTGGATTTCTTATCCACCACCTGTCCCGGTATCGCCTTCTCTCCTATCGGCTGCACATAACCAATGCTGCCATCTTTCTGAAGAGCCGTAGTCTTAAGATAGTTCCATCCTTTGAGAGCCGAATCAAGATATTTGCTATCGGTAAGATAGCCATTGTTAACACCCCACAGCAAACCATAGGTAAAGAAAGCCGTACCACTCGTTTCCGGTCCGGGAGCATGTTCCGGATCGAGCATCGAGCGCGTCCAGTAGCCGTCCGGCTGTTGGCAGGCAACAACCGCATCGGCAAGTTTTCTATACTTATCCTCAAAGAAACCGCGATGCTTATACTCCGGAGGCAGGTCTGCAAGCACCTTGGCAAGCCCGGCAAGCACCCACCCGTCGCCTCGCGCCCAGAAATCTTTCTTTCCGTTCACGCTTTTGTGTTTCGGATAAACATACTTCCCGTCGCGAAAATACAAGCCGGTCTCATTATCAAGCATTATGCTGTCGCTGACCGTGATATATTCATACAGTTTATCGAGGTATTTGTCATTACCCGTGATTCTATACATCTTCGTCATAACAGGCATCACCATATAAAGCCCGTCAGCCCACCACCAATAGTCTTTCACCGGCGTTGACATCTGATATTCCATCACCTCCTTAGCACGTTTGATGCGTCGGTCATCCGGCAGAATATTGTAAAGATCGGCATAGGTCTGGAAACATATCTGCCAGTCGCCGAAGAGCACATGGTCATCGGTCTCACCGTAATCATATCTCCATTTACTCCGGTCCGTGCTTTTGGCACCCTTCCATTGGTTATGATCCGCCCAAGCGAGAGAATAGTCAAGCCACTCGGGATTTCCCGTGAGCTTATAAGCCTCCATATTGCCGGTGTGGTATGCAGCCACATGCCAGAACGACCATTTCTGAGGTTCATTAGTCTTCTGCCAATGATTATTGACCTTGCCGATAATCGACCTGACCTCCTTCGCCTCATCGGCAGGCTTTGCGAACCCCACGGAAGGAATCATAGACAAGACTACGGTAATAATCAGTGATCTCCAAATTCGATTCATATGTTTTTAGCTTACAAAAGTTTAATAATTTATATATATTATT